>NZ_JAVTWC010000127.1:0-127027 GCF_032229445.1 Tahibacter sp. | reverse complement strand
CTGCGCGTGATAATACAGGGTGTCGTGGGGCGGCCGGGCGGTGGGCCTTTACGCGTTCGGGGCGGCGTCCGCCGCCTGCGCGGCGCCGGCCCGCGGCACGGTGGAACGATTTGCGCTGTAGTGGTGCGGGACGTACGCGATGGCCGGACACGACGCTGACGGTGCTGAGGCAGTTCAATCCGTTCTGGGCGGTTCCGGCAGAGTGCCGATGAAGCCATCGTTGACGGCCGGTCTTGCGCCATCGCAGCGCGTTGCGTGAATGCAAAAATGTACACAAACAAAAAACCCCGGCGAAGGCCGGGGTTTTTTTCTGTCGCCGAGGCGACAGCCCGATCAGAAATCGGAGCAGCCGAACGCGGTCATCGACTGCTTCGCGGCATCGTTCGCGGCGGTGCAGGCCTGGGCCAGGCCGGCCTTGCCTTCCGGGGTCGACGCGGCCTGCTTCCAGGCGGCGCGCATCTGGTCGAGGCTGGCCTGCAGCTGGGTGCGCGAGGCTTCCGGAACCTTGCCCGACACGCAGGCGGTGTACTTGGTGATGTAGTTGTCGCATTCCGGCACGCCGACCGAGTCGACGGCCACCGGAGCGGCAGCGGCCGGCGGCGGGGTTGCGGCCGGCGCTGGCGTGGCGGGAGTGGTGGCCGGAGCCGGCGCAGCGGCCGGCTTGGCGGGTTCGGGCTGCTTCTGGCAAGCGGCCAGGACGAGGACGGCGCAAGTGACGATAAGCGGGCGAGCGAAGCGGATCATCGGTTTCTCCTCAATAACGATGGCATCACCCCTATGGGCGACGAAGCAACAACGTTGCGGCGGCACTTCAGCGAACATCCCCATCCGCCGCACGGCCGTGTCGGACACGGCACGGCCGGCACTCTAGCGCAGCTGAACGGGGTTTTCGTGTCCGCCGGATGAACGAGGAGGCAACCACGCCGAGGCCGTTGCGGCCCCGGCGGCAGGAGTGGATCGCGTTGCTGCGAAAGACCCGCGCGCCTTCGCGCACGGGTCGCGCAGGCTGCGCAAGACTTAGAACCGGTAGTTCAACCGCGCGTAGTAGTAGCCGCCGTTGAGGCCGAAGGGCAGGGTTTCCCAGCCGTACTTGAAGCCGAGGTACGGGAACGGGTTCTGGTCCGGGCCGGTGGATTCCCACTTGTCGGGATACACGTCGAAGATGTTGTTGCCGCCGAGGGTCACGCGCAGGTCGTCGGTGAAGTTGTAGCTGACCGACAGGTCCGTCAGCCACTTGCCGCCCCACTTCTGTTTCAGGCCCGGCGTGAAGCCTTCGCCCGACACGGAGCCGTAGTAGTTGAACGCGAGATCCGTATACCAGGCGCCGCTGCGGTAGTTGGTCCCGAGCGTGGCGCGCTGGTGCGGCTGGCCTTCCTCGACGAGGGTGACCTGCTCGCGGCCGAACAGCGTCGAGGCGGGCACGAAGGTCGACGGCGAGTTGATGCGCAGCACTTCGGTCTGGTTGTAGTTGAACGCGGCCGAGACGCCCAGGCGCGCGCCGCTGGACAGCTCGGTGCCGTACTCGGCGACGACGTCGATGCCGCGCGTCTTGGTGTCGATCGCATTGGTGAAGAACGTGGCCTGGCCGACGTTGAGCGGCCGCAGCAGCAGTGCGATCGGGCACACCGTGGGATCGGTGCAGCCGGCGCTGTTGGCCTCGGGGCCGATCGCGCCGGAGAACACGATGCGGTCGTCGATGTTGATCTGGTAGACGTCGGTCGTCAGCGAGAACTCGTTGGTCGGCTTCCAGACGAAACCCAGCGAGTAGTTGTCGGACGATTCTTCCTTCAGCGGCTTGACGCCGAAGGCCAGCGCGACCGGGCTGCCCTGGCGCGCGGTGATCGTGTCGGTCAGCGTGCCGTCGGCGTTGAGGTTGGTCGATACCTGGCTGAAGAACTGCTGCTGCACGCTCGGTGCGCGGAAGCCCTTGGACACGGTGCCGCGCAGCGAGAACGCGTCGTTGACGTTGTAGCGCAGGCTCAGCTTGCCGGTGTTGTTGGTGCCGAAGTCGCTGTAGTCCTCGAAGCGGCCGGCGGCGCCGATCAGCAGGTTCTGCGTGACGTAGGACTCGGCGTCGACGTAGACGCCGAAGCTGCGGCGGCTGGCGTCGATCTGCGTCGCCGGCGTGAAGCCCGGAAAGCCCTGGATACCGGCCGCGGCGATGCCACCGGCGGCGTTGATGATCTCGATGGTCGGATCGTTGGTGCGGCCGTACTGGTACGAGACCGTGTCGCCGGCAATGATCTGGTAGCCGTCGCGACGCCATTCCGCACCGACACCGAGATACAGCGGCTCGGCGCCGATGCCCCAGTCCACGTCGCCGCTGAGGTCAAAGTTCGCCGTGGTCTGCTTGAAGCGCAGCGTGCCGTCTTCGGCCGAGGTCGGCGATTCCGCATAGATGCCGCCGCCGGGCCTGGGTTCGTAGTAGTAGCTGACGTTGGCCGTGCCTTCGGAGGCGAACTCGAACTGGTTCCAGCCGCGGTTGACGCTGAAGTCCCACTTCCACGAATCGTTGAGCGCATGACGGTAGCCGACGGCGAGCGAACGGTCGTCGGTCGTGGTCAGCAGCGTCGGCAGGAAGCCGTTGGGATACAGCTGCGGAATCGTGCGGCCGTCGCCGGCCGAGCGGAAGAAGCCCGACGAATTGCCTTCGCGGCGCGACACGCCGCCGAAGGCGTACAGCTCGCCGCCGGCCAGCGGCAGTCCGGCGTTGATCCACAGCTGCGCGGCTTCCATGTCCGCTTCGCCGAGGCGCTGGGTCACGCGCGGCGGATCCACGCGCAGGCTGTCGGGACCGGCGCGATTGGTCTCCAGGCGCTTCATGTAGTCGGCGGTGATGTTGATGAAGCCTTCGCCGCCGAGCTTGAAGCCGGTATTCAGCGCGGCGCGGTACTGGTCGCCGTCGCCGGCGTAGGTTTCGCCGACTTCGATGCCGAGGTCGGTGTGGTCGGTCTGGTTCTTCAGGATGATGTTGATGACGCCGGCGATGGCGTCGGAACCGTATTGCGCCGACGCGCCGTCGCGCAGCACTTCGATGCGCTCGATCGCGGCGATCGGGATGGTGTTGATGTCGGTACCGGCCGAGCCGCGGCCGATGGACTGCTGCACGTTGACCAGCGCCTGCTGGTGGCGGCGCTTGCCGTTGACCAGCACGAGCACCTGGTCCGGGCCCAGCCCGCGCAGCGTGGCCGGCCAGATCAGGTCCGTGCCGTCACTGACGAAGCTGGTCGGGAAGTTGAACGAGGGCGCGAGCTTCTGCAGCAGCTTGCCGGTCTCGATCGCGCCGGTGGCCTCGATCGCTTCGCGGCCGATCACGTCGACGGGTGCCGCGGTGTCGGTGTCCGAGCGGTTGCCCGCGCGCGTGCCGGTCGAGATCACGTTGATGGTTTCGAGCTTGTCGGCATCGGTTTCGCCGGCGGTGTTCTGCGCGTAGGCGGGCAGTGCGGCCAGGCCGGCGATCAAGGCGACATACAGTGCGGCGCGCGGCGTGGCGCGTCCTTTGGCGGACAGGTTCATCGGTCGACTCCCAGGTACGGATTGGCGCCGGACGACACGCGCGATCACGTTCTGCGGGTGTTCGTCCGAGCTGTTTTCCCGCCCCCCGGCGGGTGCGCGCTGGCGCGGCGCAAGTGTCGCGGATCACTGCAGCGCTGTATAGCCGTTGCGACTGGGTATCGGTCGAATCATGCCTGTATGCAGTGCTTTTCGCGTCTCGCGGCGCGCGCATAAAACAAAACGCAATAAGCAACTAGCGAAATTGTGACGGATTCGGCGGCGACGTATAGGCCATTGCGATTTGGCTGGGTCGCCGGGCGCGCCGAAGGCGCCGCGACGGTCCGTCGCGGCGCCATTTGCTGCGCCGATCACCTGCCTCCCGGCGCAATACCGGCTGCATGCCGGCGCAACGTCGGTCGCGGACGCCGCGCCGGCGGGGCCTTACTGGTCGGCGAAGCGGGCCGCGCCGGTGAACGGTGCGATGCCGCCGAAACGCATGTTCTGCAGATCGACGGGCTGGTGGGTCAGCGCGTTGGTCGCGCGGATGCGGTAGTAGTGGGCATGGTCGGGACCGCCGTTGATCAGGTTGTACGGCCTGAGCACGCTGACGTGGGTGACGCCGCCGAGCACTTGCACCTCCGCGTCGGGCCCGTTGATGACCGCGGTGAACGGCGGTCCCTGTTCGGTGATGCGGACATTGCGCAGCGGCGTGACGAGAGCCACTTCGGCCGGCGCGTGCCAGTAGCCGCCGAGTCCTTCGGCTTCGCGCTCGCTGACATTGCGCGCAATGATGTCGCCTTCACCGCCTTCGAAGCGGTATACATTGCCGAGTTGTTCCGTCGTCGTCAGTTCCAGGTTCGCATCCGGGTCGGCCGGCATCTGGGCGATGCTCACGCCGAGGATCAGCGGCGCGTCGGAGGTCGTGGTGCCGGTGAAGGACTGGCCGGCTTCGTTCGCGGTCCAGCCGGCCTGCACGCTGCCGCCCTGGGCGCTGAACGTGAATGGGCCGATGCGCAGGCCGGTCGCTGCCTTGAAGGTCTGCTGGAAGCGTGAGAACGAGGCCTTGCTGACGCGGATCGTGAAGTTGGGCTTGTAGCCGACGTACATGCCGGTCTTGAGCAGATTGAAGAAGCCCGTCTTGCCGAAGACTGCCTGGGTGCCGTCGCCGCCGTACGCGCTGTAGCCGCGCGTGAACGGCCCGGTCGCGTGGCTGCGCACGAAGCTGCCGTTGTACCAGTCGCTCGGCGTGATGCCGATCAGGTCGATGGCCTCGAATTCCAGGGACACTTCCAGTTCGTTGTCGGTCTCGAATTCGGTGATGCGTTCCCAGCTGCCCTTGACCTGCACTTCCCAGAAGAACTGCGAGATCGACAGGCTCGTGCCGGCCCAGGTCTTGGAGTAGTCATAGCTCGCCTCGCGGTTGGTGAAGCCCATGGTCGCGCCACCCGGACCGCTGCCGGCCTTGACTGCGTCGACCCAGGCGGCCGCGTTCTGCGAGACCTGGTAGTACGGCACGAGCGGGAACTTCGACAGGCCGGGATCGCTGAGGCGGGAATAGAAGTCCTTGTTCTCGAATTGCGCCTGCGCATCGGCCAGCCCCGGCGTGTTGGCCTTGGCCACGACGACGTTGTAGTTGATCTGCGCCTGGCTCAGACGCGTAAAGGCCGCGTCGATCTTGATCGAATAGCCGCGGCCCTGCGGCGTGGCCAGCCACTCGGTGAAGGTCGGCTTGTTGTCCGTGACCTGATCGCCGTAGATGGTGCTGGCCTGGTTTACGGCCAAGGTGTAGTCGTTCGCGGCGTTGGTCAGCGCCTCGCCCGAGACGCGGATTTCCTCGCGCAGCTTCGGATCGTCGGTCGCCGCCAGGATCACGTCGAGGAAGGAGCTGTAGGCCTGATGGATACGGTCGGCGCTGGAGACGAACGCACCGACGGCGCTCCACTGCGGCGCGACCGAGCAGAAATCGTATTGCGCCGCGCTGATGAAGCCGGCCGACTGGGTTGGCCAGGTCCAGGTCGTGAACGGATAGATGAGCTGGAAGTTGTTCGGGCTCGTGCCCAGGCTGTTGACCAGGGCGCGGTAGAGCAGGCCCCAGGGCTTCTGGTCGAAGTCGCCGGCGGCCAGCACGCGGGAGTCGGCGGCCTGTGCGCTGCGGGCCAGGCTGCGCGAGCGGGCGCCGGTGCGGAACAGCGAAACCGGCGCGTCGGGCGCATCCGTGGTCTTGCCCGCGTCCTTGGCCAGGGTGGTGACGGAAAGTTTGGACATGGTGGAATCCTCTGCCTTGGTAATGTCGATGCCTGCGTGTCGCATGCGCGGTTCCACCAGGGTGGTGGCGTACGGCGTTCAGGGGCGCCGGCCGCGTCGTGCGTGGACGGCGCTGCAGGTCCGGCGCCGTTGCGGCCAATCTGCGCAAGACCTGCCCGGCGCCGCCTTACGGAAACCTTACGATCCGCATTTTCCTGTCGTTTCAGTGGCTTAGCGCCGAGCCTCGGATGTGCGCAAGGTGGAAAGCGCACTGATGACGCAATGGCGACAAGGCTGCTTCGATCACAACGCAGCCTTGTACTATCCTGTTCCCCTTCCGCACGGATTCACGTCGCCCCATGGCGCAAGCCGGCCATTCCGCGATCCCGCGCTTCCGCTTCGGAGACTGGCTGGTCGAGCCCGAGGCCGGCGCGATCGAGCGGGCCGGCGCGCGCGTTGCGGTCGAACCGCGGCTCATGGACGTGCTCGTCGTGCTCTGCGAGCGCGGCGGCGAGGTGGTCAGCGCCGAGCAGCTGCTGATCGAGTGCTGGCGCGGCACGTTCTACGGCGACAACCCGGTCCACAAGACCATCGCCCAGCTGCGCCGCGCGCTCGGCGACAGCGCGACCGAGCCGCGCTACATCGCCACCGTGCGCAAGCGCGGTTACTGCGTCGTCGCCGACGTCACCTTCCCGGAACGCTATGCCGGGCCCGGCGGCCGCGCCGCGCCGCGCTGGGCGGACGGGTCGCCCTACGTCGGCCTCGGCGCGTTCGAGGCCAGCCACCGCCATGTGTTCTTCGGCCGCGCGCGCGCGCAGGCCGAGGTGCTGACGCTGCTGCGCCGTCGCCTGGACGAGGAACGCGGCTTCCTGCTCGTGCTCGGCCCCAGCGGGTGCGGTAAGAGTTCGCTGCTGCGCGCCGGCGTCGTGCCGCTGCTGACCCAGCCCGGCGGGTTCGACGGCTGCCGCGTGCTGGCCTGCGCCGGCATCGACGGCGCACAGGCCGGTGCGGACGCCCTGGCCGCGCTGGCCGAGGCCATGCTCGGCTGGCAGGTCGATGGGCAGGCGCTGTTCCTGCCCGGCGAGCGGGATTTGCTGTGCGCAGAGCTGGCCGGGAATCCGGCGGCGCTCGCCGCGCGCGTGGGCGAACGCCTGGCGCGACGGCACGCGCCGTCGCCGGGCGCGCGGCAGATCGTGCTGCTGCAGCTGGACCAGCTCGAGCAATGCCTGCTTGCCGCGGGCGATGACGCGACCCAGCCGCAGCGGCTGTTCCAGACCCTGGCCGGACTGCTGCGCGGCGGCCATGTCGCGGTGCTGGCCGCCTGCCGCGACGATTTCTACCCGCGCCTGGTCGCGCTGCCGGCGCTGGTCGCGCTCAAGGCGGACGGTGGCAGCTTCGACCTGCCGTTGCTCAATCCGGGCGAGCTGGCGCAGATCATTCGCGCACCGGCGCTGGCGGCTGGCCTGCGCTTCGAGTTCGACGCGGCGAGCTCGCTGCGCCTGGACGATGTGCTGCGCGATGCCGCCGTGCGCCAGCCGCAGCCGCTACCCCTGCTGCAACATGCGCTGCTGGAAATCTACCGGCAGCGCGCCGGCGGCACGCTGACCTTCGCCGCCTATCGCGCCATCGGCGGACTCGAAGGGGCGCTGGCCCAGCGCGCCGAGCAGACCTTCGCCGGCCTGTCGGCGGCCGCGCAGCGGCAGTTGCCTGGCGTGCTGCGCGTCATGGTGATGCTGACGCTGGCCGGGGACGACGCCCTGCCCGTCGGGCGACGCGTCGCCTGGAGCGAGCTCACCGAGGTGCCGGCACGCGAGCTCGTGCAGGCCTTCGTGGAGCAGCGCCTGTTCGTCGCGGCCGGCGGAGCCGACGTGCCGGGCGTCGCGGCGGCGCATGAATCCCTGTTCCGCAACTGGCCGCGGGCGCGCGACTGGGTCGGCGAGAACCGGCGCCTGCTGTTGGCGCGCGCGCGTCTGGCTGCCGCGTGGCGGCGCTGGCGCGACGAGGGCCGGCCGCGCGATTTCCTGCTGCCGCCCGGCAGCCAGCTCGACGACGCGCGCCAGCTGCTGGCCGATGCGCCGCCGCTCGACGAAGGCCTGCGCGAATTCGTCGGCGAATCGGTGCGGCGCTGGCGCCGCCAGCGCCGGCGCGCCTTTGTCGCCATCGCCCTGGTGCTGGTCTCGGCGCTTGCGGCCAGCGTGGCCGGCGCGCTCGCCGTGCTGGCCCGCGCCGAAGCGGACCGGCGCCGGGTCGAAGCCGAGGGCCTCGTCGGCTACATGCTCGGTGACCTGACCGAGCGCCTGCGCGGACTCGGCAAGCTCGATGTGCTCGACTCGGTCGGCAACGAGGCGCTGAACTATCTTGTCGCACTCCCCGAGGACGACAGCAGCCTCTCGACGCAGCTGCTGCGCATCCGCGCGTCGCGCCAGATCGGCGAGATCCGCTTCGCGCGCGCCGAGCCGGCCGCGGTGGCCGCGTTCTCGCATGCGCTCGACCTCGCGGAGCGGCTCGTGCAGCGCGAACCCGCTGCAGCCGACGCCTGGCTCGAACTCGGCAACGCGGCGTTCTGGCGCGGACAGTCCGCGTTCCAGGACGGCGATGTCGCGACGGCGGCGACGCACTGGCAGCGCTATCACGCCGCCGCGCGCCGCCTGCTCGCGCTGCGGCCCGGTGATGCAAAAGCGCAACTGGAACTTTCCTACGCGCTCAACAACCTGGCCACGCTGGACTTCCAGGCGCTGCGCTTGGACGAGGCGCGTGCGCGCTTCGCCGAGTCCAGCGCACTCAAGCGCGAGGTGCTGCGCGCACAGCCCGGCGACGAGAGCGTGATCGCGGACCTCGCCGACAGCCTGACCTGGCAAGGCCAGGTCGATGAAGCCGATGCGCGGCTGGCCGCGGCAGAAAGCCTGCAACGCGCCGCGCTGGAGATGATCCAGCGCCTGCGCACGGCGAGTCCCGACGACCAGCGCTGGATTCACCGCGAAGCGCTGGCGCGCCATCATCTCGCGCGTACATTGCTTGCGCGCGGCGATGCCGGGACGTCGTCGGCGCTGCTGGTCGACGCGCACGACGCGCTGCACGGACTCGTGGCCAGCGACGCGAGCAACCGCGAGTGGAAGCGCGACGCCGCGCTGGCCGGCCTGCATGCCGGCATCGCGCTGAGCGACGCGCAGCCGGGACGCGCACGCGACTATCTGCGTGCCTCACAGGCGCAGCTGCAGGCGCTTGCGGCCGAGGGCGAAGGCGGCGACGTGCCGGCACTGGAATCACTGGCGCGTTTGCGCCTGCTGTATCTGTCGGCGCCTGCGGTGCCTGTCCGCGCGGCGCAGCTCGATGCGATCGCCGCGACGTTGCGCGGTCGTGCGAGTGGCGGCAGCTTCGGCGCGAAGGTGCTCGTGGAGGTGCTGCTCGCGCGCGCGGCGTCGCCGGATTCGCCACCGCGACGCGAGGCGCCTTCGTCGGCGATGTCGTCAGCGCCATCGCCACCCTCGGCGTCATCCGCTCCGGCCGACGCAACGGGCGCAGTGGACACATCCGCCGCAACGGACCCTGCCATCGCTTCCACAGCAACGGCCACACCATCGGCAGTGGCTGCGCAAGCGGTGGCGCCACCTGAGTCCTCGACCGCGAGCGCGACCACCGACGCACTGGCCGAAGCGCGCCGCCTGCTCGCCGCGCCACAGTTCGGCAGCGATGCCGACACGCTCGCGTTGCGCCTGCGCGCGGCGCTGCTCGCGGGCGACACCCCGGCTGCAGGCTCGCTGCGCGACGCGCTCGCGGCAGCCGGCTACCGCCATCCCGACCACCAGCATTTCCTGCACGACCATCCTCCCAAGGAGTAATCGCATGGCCCCCGGAAGAAACCAGATCACTACCGAAATCAGCGTGGCGCACGTCGAATCCGGCGGCAATACCGGCGGCGGACGCTATTTCTTCGCCTACAAGCGCGACCACATCCTGGTTGAGCAGCGCGACACCACGCTGGTGTTCGCGCTGTCGGAAGACACGTCAAAGGATTTCATCGTCGAGACGCTGGTCAGCAGCGATGCGCGCGGCCAGCTCCGCGACCCGGTCGTGGCCAGCGACTCGCGCAGCGCGAGTGTCGTCGTCGTGGACACTACGTCCTACCTGCTGCACATCGGCCTGATCGTGCGCAACACGGCGACGATGGACACGCTGGTGTGCGATCCGCAGGTCGTCTGCCGGCCCAGGCCGGGCCCATGATGGCGCGGTCTCAGCGACAGGGATCACGGCCCAGGCTGCGCTCATAGCTGCTGACATCCTCGTCGCGTTCGTGCCCGGCGCGACCGCTCGCGCTGGCGGTGTGGATGCGCCGGCAGGCTTCGGTTCGCGGCAGAGGCATGGCCGATACCGGTACTGCCTGCGCGGCGCCGCGGCTGCGGCCACGGGTCCTGTTGTCGCGCAACTCCACGCTGGCGATCGCGGTACGCGGGCACGGCGAGTGCTGGTAATAGACCTCGCCGTTGCCGATGCGGCATTGCCAGGATTGCGGTTCGGATTCGTCCGCGCGCGAGCGGGTCACCGTCGCACTCCGGTCGCCTGCGCCGCGAACGCGCGCAAGCCGGGACTTGGGTACGCGCTGCGCCGTCGAGGAACGGCCGCGCGCGGATGTCGCCGGTTTCGTCGCGTGCGCGCTGTCATCGACGGCAGGCGCGACGACGGGACCGTGACGTAGCTGCATCACCCGCGTCGTCAGGTGCGGCGCGCAGGGCGTGGCCTGGTAAGCAATGTGATCTTTTCCGTCGGTGCACTTGTACACCGGTGCGGCGCCGGCGCGGCCGATCAGCAGGCCGAGTGCGAACAGCAGAAGAACGCGAAGCATGAGGGGGACTCCATGTCAGGGGAGTCCAGCCTACGTTTCGGGATCAACCTGCGCGTCGGTTTTCGGCTGGCGCGATGCTCGGAGAATTCCGGTGACTCCGGCATGCCCGTCGAGCGAGCGAACACCTCCACCGGCAGCTCGGCGCTCGTGCTGCCGATCGACACGGCAGCAGCGATACGACCGCCTGATCGATTCGCGCACGAAGTTCCGCTATGCAGCCTGCCGACGCGATGTGGGTGCGCGGCCCTCGCTCGTCTGTCAGGAAATTCCATGAAGTCTTCGTTGTCGCCATTCTCGGTCGCACTGGCCGCCACGCTCTGGTCGGGTTTTGCAGTCCCCGCTTCCGTTTCCACACCGCTGGTCGCACGAGCGTTGCACGATGCGAGCTTGACCGCCGCCGCGGGCTTGAACGGGACCGAACTGCGGCGGCACAAGCCCGATACGGGCGGCGGCGCCAAGCCCAAACTGCTGACGGCGCCGTCGTCGCTGGAACGCGCGCGCCACACCGTCGTGCTCGAGGATCTACCGCTCGCCTCCTACGACGGCTCACTCAGCGGCTCTCCGACCTTGCCGCGCAGCGGGAACGGTGCGCATCAGGGCCGCGTGGACGTGAACTCGTCCGCGGCGCACGCATACCTGGATCTGCTCACGCAGAAGCAGAACACGTTCATCGCCAACGCGTCCGCGCAAGTCGGTCGCGCGCTCGCCGCCGACTTAACGCTGCGCCATGCGGTCAACGCGGTGATCCTCGATCTGTCCGACGCCGAAGCCGAAGCGCTGCGCCAGCGCGGCGACGTCATGCTCGTCGAGCGCGAGCGGCAGCTGGAACTGCTGACCGATCGCGGCCCCGCGTTCATCGGCGCGCCGTCGATCTGGGACGGCACCGCCAGCGGCGGTGTTGCGACCAAGGGCGAAGGCATCGTCGCGGCCGTGCTCGACAGCGGCATCAATTGGCAGAGCCCGGCGTTCGCCGCGACCGGCCCGATCGACGGCTATGTGCACGTCAATCCGCTCGGCGCCGGCAATTACCTGGGCCTGTGCGGCCCCACGCCGCCCAACGCCGATCTTGGCCGCTGCAACAGCAAGCTGATCGGCATGTACAACTTCACCTCGACTGCGCCCACGCGCAGTGCGACCGACGACGACGGCCACGGCTCGCATACCGCGAGCACCGTCGCCGGCAACGGCTGGGACGCGCCGTTCGGCGGCGGCACCTTCCGCCTCTCCGGCGTCGCGCCCCACGCGAACGTCGTCGCGTACAAGGTCTGCGTCGGCACCTGCCCGAGTTCGGCGATCACGCAGGCGGCCAACCAGGCCGTCGCCGACGGCATCGTCGACGTCATGAACTTCTCGATCTCCGGCGGCGGTTCGCCGTGGACCGAGGCGAACTCCGTGGCCTTCCTCGGCGCGAACAACGCCGGTATCTTCGTCGCCGCCTCAGCCGGCAACAGCGGTCCGGCGGCCGGCACGTCCGACCACCAGGAACCGTGGGTGCAGACCGTTGCCGCATCCACGCACGACCGCGTGCTCGGCTTCAATCTCGACGCGACCGGCCCGGGCACGCCGCCGGCGAACACGCAAGGCATCCCGCTGCGTCCCGGCGCGCCACCGATCCAGGTGGTCGATTTCTACAATGTACCGTTTGTAAAAAGTCCCGGATTCGCCAGCGGTACTGCCGACGGCTGTGCCGCATTCCCGGCCGACACGTTCACGCGGCCGTACGCGCCGCCGGCTGACCGCGTGTTCGCCGACGGTTTCGATCCGCCGACCACGCCACCGCCGGTCGGCGCGATCGCCGTGCTCAATCTCGACCAGAACGATTCCGGCTGCGGCAGCGGCGTGCGTCAGATGGCTGCGGTCAATGCCGGCGCGATCGGCGTGATCTTCGTCGATCCGTTCTATATCAACCTCGGCGCAGCCGGCAACGCATGGTCGATGTTGCGCTCCAACTGGGACAACCTCGCGCTGCTGGATCCCGCCACCGCCACCATGTCGATCACGCGGCCGGCGCGCACGTATCCGGGTACCGGCGACGTCGTCGCCGACTTCAGCTCGCGCGGTCCACGCGCGCTGGCCAACAACCAGTGGCTGGTCAAGCCCGACATCGCCGCGCCTGGCGTGGACATCCTGGCCGCGTACCAGGCCAACGTCACCGCCACGTCGAATCCGAACGAGACGGCGCTGGAGAACGGCACGTCGATGGCCAGTCCGCACATGGCCGGCGCTGCCGTGCTGATGCGCGCGCTGCATCCGACGTGGACGCCGATGCAGATCAAGTCGGCGCTGATGCTTACGTCCAGGACCTCGGGTCTGGTCAAGCAGAGCGGTCAGCCCAGCGATGCGTGGGACCGCGGCGCGGGCCGCGTCGATCTCGTCGCAGCCGCCAAGGCCGGCCTCGTGCTCGACGAAACCGGCGCGAACTTCCTCGCGGCGAACCCGGCGACCGGCGGCAACGTGGCGAACCTCAACCTGCCGAGCCTGGCCACTGCCAATTGCATCGGCACCTGCACGTACACGCGCACGGTGCGCCGCGCGCTGACCGGCGCGCAGACCTATACCGTATCGACGACCGGCTTCCCCGGCACGGCCGTCGCGGTAACGCCGTCGGGCTTCACGATCGGCAGTTCCGGCACGCACACGCTGACCATCACGGTGCAGAGCCAGCTGCTGCCGGAAGCGGCCTGGGCGCTTGGCGAGATCGTGCTGACGCCGAGCAATCCGGCCGAATCCACGCTGCATATGCCGGTGGCGGTCCGTCCGGGCGGTCCGGTCATCGCAACCACGCCGACGGCGCTGTCGGCGCTGTCGGCGTCCAGCGGCCTCACCGACGTCAAGACGCTGACGATCAGGAACACCGGCAACCCGACGCTGAACTGGACGATCGCGACCAGCGGCCCCGCGCAGGTGACGCTGCTCGACACCGCGACCACCGGCAACGGCCAGCAGGCCGGTGTCTACACCGGCTCGGCGCGCGGCGACTACTGGGCGCAGAACTTCGATGTCGCGGCCACGACGCGCGTGACCACGCTGCGCGCGAACGGCTTCACCTTGCCCAATACCTTGCTGACCACGTCCAACACGCCGGCGGTGACGTTCAGCATCTACGCCGACGCCGCGGGCGTACCGGCCGGCGCGCCGCAAGGCTTCGGCGCTGCGCCGCTGTGGAGCTACTCCAACACGATAGCCACGGCCAACGGCATCAGCACGAGCGACGGCAATCTGCAGTTGAACCTCACCGCGGCAAACGTCGCGGCCAATCCGCTCGATCTGCCGCCGGGCCGCTACTGGCTGATGGTGTGGCCGACGATCACCGGCCAGGGCAATAACACCGCCGGCAATCCGCTGTGGGCGTGGCGTGTGAGTTCCAACCCCCAGATCGGCGCGCCGCCGCAGCGGTACGCACCGTGGGACGATCCGGCGAACTGGCAGTTCGACGCCGACACCAGGACGATGTCCGCGTTCGTGCAGGGCACCGTCGACTGCACCCAGCCGGCGTGGATCAGCTACAGCAACACCGGCGGCGCGCTCGGCTTCGCCGGACAGACGACGACCGACGCCATGTTCAACGCCGCCGGCCTTGCCGCCGGCACGTATCGCGCCACGCTGTGCCTCACGAGCAACGCCACCAATGCGGCGACGCTGCCGGTGCCGTTGGAATTTACCGTGACCCGTCAACCGCCGACGCTGTCCAACGCGTTCGCGCCGGCGGCGATCACGACGACGACGACGAGCACGCTGACCGTGACGCTCGCCAACCCGAACCCGGTCGACGCGGTGTTGACGCACGCTTTCGTCGATCGCCTGCCGCCCGGTGTCTTCGTCGCGCCGGTCGCGAATGCGGCCACGACCTGCGTCGACGGCAGCGTGACGGCGAATGCCGAAGGCACGGCCGTGACACTGGTCAGCGACGCGCGGATTCCGGCGAACGGCAGTTGCACCGTGACGGTCGACGTGCGCTCGCGCTACCCGCAGACGTATACGCAGACGATCGCGCCCGGCGCGCTGCGCACGAACGCCGGCGACAACGCGGCCTCGGCGAGCGCGGCGCTCGCGGTTGCCTCGATCGGCATGGGCAGCTTCCCGCCGGCCGAAACCTTCGACAGCGTCGTGCCGCCGGCATTGCCGCCCGGCTGGACGACGTCGGCAGTCGGCAGCGGCGTTCCGTTCGTCACGCAGGCCAGCCTGTCTCACACCGCGCCGAACGCGTTGTTCGTACCCGAACAGGAAACGCAGGGCCAGTCGTTCCTGACCAGCCCGACCGTCACGGTTGCCGCCGGCGCGCGCCTGACGTTCCGCCATCGCGTGCGGACCGAGGAATACCTCGACGGCGGCACGCTGGAACTCTCGGTCGACGGCGGTGCATTCACGAACGCCGAGGATCTGGGTGTGCTGTTCGTCAGCGGCGCGTTCGGCGGTTCGATCGCGCGCGTGACCGATTGCGACGCCGAGCCGCTTGCGCCGTACGGCTGGGTGACGAATACCGGCAGCGGCAGCAGCGGAACGTCGGCGGTCAATATCGTGCTGCCCAATGCCATGGCCGGTCGCGACGTGGCGTTCCGCTGGCGCCATGGCTCGGATTGCAGCGTGATGGAGGACGGCGGCGGCTGGTGGATCGACTCGATCAATCTCGATACCGGCAACGGCATCACGCTCGAAACCGCGTTCGAACCGACGAACTCGATCACCGGCACGATCGCGAGCGAGGTGATCACGCTCGGCAGCACGCGCGCCGATCCGGTGACGCTGACGGCTGCGCTGACGACAAACCTGCCGACTGGTCTCGCCTTCGCCGATCCACCGAACGCGAGCACGACGTGCGCGAACGGCGCGATCACGGCGGTGGCCGGTACGCGTGCGCTGACGTTTGCGGCCGGCGCGATCATTCCGGCGTTCGGTACCTGCACCGTTCGCTACGACGTCGTCACGACGAGCATGGGCATGTACCGGCACACGATCGCGGCGAGCGCGCTCAAGACCAGCGGCGGCAACAACCTCCAGCCGACGAGCGCGATCTACCAGGCGGTGACGCCGGGCGTGCCGACGATGACGACCGGCTTCGAACCGCCGCAGTTCGCGATCGGCGGCTTGCCGCAGCTCGCCTGGCTCGGGGCCAACGGCATCTTCAACGCGAATCCCGCGACCGGCGTGCAGCATGCGCGCGTGCTGTCGAACGGCGGCAACTACCCGATCCAGAACGCGTCGGCGCTGATCTCGCCAACCTTTGCGCAAGGCGCGACGCAGTACTCGATCGCGACTGCGAAGATGGCGATCGGCAACATCGGCACCGGGTCGAGCTGGTTCTTCAAGCCGGTGAATGAAGAGTTGACGCCGCCGATCACGTACGTGAAGTTCGACCGCGGCACGCGTGCGATTGCCGTCTACGATGCCGCGGTGGGCGGCTTCGTCGATACCGGTTCGCTATGGCCTGACGCTGCGTATTTCGAAGTGAAGATCATCGTCGAGCGCGCGACCAAGGCGCTGCGCGTGTGCCTGAACGGCGCGACGATCTATACCGGCGTCGCAGGCAACGCGCACATGCGCCTGCTGGAATTCGGCGGAGTGATGGAAGGGGGCTCCAACGGCAGCACGTTCGACGTCGATGACGTGACGCTCGACAACGTCAATACCGACGGTGGTTGCACGCCTTAGCGATTACCCGGCCACGGCCTGTTCGTAGAAACCGGCCGTGGCCAACCCATCGGACAGAATGTTTCGTTGCTTTCGCGCCGATCGAAGCCGCCTTAGCCTTCCAGCAGCCCCCGATTGCGCAGGAACGCCAGCACTTGGTTGGCCAGCACGCCGGCGTCGGCCGCGGTCGTGTCGAAGGCCAGTTCCGGATTCTGCGGGACTTCGTACGGATCGCTGACGCCGGTGAACTGCGGAATCTTGCCGGCGCGGGCCTGGGCGTAGAGACCTTTGCGGTCGCGGCTTTCGCAGACGTCGATCGGCGTCGAGACGTGGATCTCCACGAACGCGCCGTGCTGTTCGACGAGGCGGCGGATCTCCGCGCGGGTCTCGGCGTACGGCGCGATCGGCGCGCAGATCGCGATGCCGCCATGGCGCACGATCTCGCTCGCGACCCAGCCGATGCGCGTCACGTTGGCGATGCGGTCTTCGCGCGAAAAGCCGAGGCCCTTGGACAGATTCTTGCGCACCTCGTCGCCGTCGAGCAGCGTGATCGGGCGGCTCGACCGTTCCAGCAGCTTCGCGATGACGGCTTCGGCCAGCGTGGATTTTCCCGATCCCGACAGGCCGGTGAACAGCAGTGCGACGCCCTTGTTCGCGCCGGCCGGATAACGCTCGCGCAGGATGTCGACGACGTCGGGGAAGGTGAACCACGCCGGGATGTCTTCGCCGGTGACGAGGCGGCGGCGCAGCTCGGTGCCGGAGATGTCCTGCACCGTGTCGTCCTGGCGCACCTCGGTCGACGGTACGTAGGTATCGCGGTTCGCGGCATAGACCATGGCCGGGAACGGCACGGCGCGGATGCCGATTTCCTGCTGGTGGCGCGCGAGCAGTTCCTGCGCCGCGAACGGCTCGTAGAACGGCTTGCCGTTCGCGTCGTTGCCGGGGCCGGCGTGGTCGCGGCCGATGATGAAATGCGAGGCGCCGTAGTTCTTGCGGATGATGGCGTGCCACACCGCCTCGCGCGGGCCGGCCATGCGCATCGCGAGCGGCAGCAGCGACAGCGTTGCGTCGTTCTTCGGATAGTGCCTGAGCAGCGCGCGATAACAGCGCACGCGCGTGTAGTGGTCGACGTCACCGGGCTTGGTGCGGCCGACCACGGGCTGGATCAGAAGCTTCGCGCCGGCCTGTTCGGCCGCGCGCACGGTCAGCTCGCGATGCGCGCGGTGCATCGGGTTGCGCGTCTGGAACGCGACGACGGTGTTCCAGCCCTGGCGCGCGAAGCGCTCGCGCAGTTCGCGCGGCGATTCGCGCAGTTCGGCGAAATCGTAGTGCTGCGGCGGCTGGATGCCGCGCAGCGTGCCGCCCAGATACACCGGGTTGCTGCGCTGGAGCAGATCGGCGACGCCGGGATGCGTCGGATCGGTCGTGCCGTAGACCTCGCGCGCTTCGATGAGCTTGTCGGGGAAATAGATGTCATCGACTGTCAGCACCGCAAGCGGCACGCCCTGCGAGTCGCGCAACGCGATGTCGGCGCCGGCCTGGATCGACGCGGCAAAGGCTTCGCTGACGTCGAGCGTGATCGGGATCGGCCACACCGTGCCGTCGGCCAGGCGCAGTTCGCGTACGACGCGGTCGTAGTCGCGCCGTGTCAGGAATCCGGTCAATGGCGAGAACGCGCCATTGAGCAGCAGTTCGAGGTCGCAGAGCTGGCGCTGGCTCAGGTCCCAGCCCGGCAGCGTCGCGCTGTGCTGCTTGAGCGCTTCAGCCGCATCGGCGGCGAGGTAGAGATCCTTGAGCTCGCCGCCGTGCGGCGGATTCAAGGTGTCGTGGAATTCAGTGTTGAGGGCGGTAGCGGTGTTCGACATGAGCGGGGTCCTGGTGTGAGCGCGATGCGCTCGGTCGCGGCCGGGGCAGGCAGCGATGCCTTGGGAGGCGTGGATTGAAATTTTCGGCGCTTCTTCACCTGACAGCGGGAAGCGAACACCATCCCCACCCAACCCTCCCCTTGAAGGGGAGGGCTAAGACGCTCCGCTTGAACGCTTTCTCGGCATCGTGATGCCGCAAGAGGCTCGCGGGAAGAGCCCTCCCCTTCAAGGGGAGGGTTGGGTGGGGATGGTGGTGCTCGCGGACTTGCACCGCCGTTGCGTACGGACTTCTGTCAGCGACAACATCGCTCCCTCGCCATCCCGCGCGACCATTCAAAGATCGACATGGATGCCGCACTCGCGCTTGAGGCCGAAGAACCGCGTCTCGTCCTCGTGCATGCCGGGCTCCCAGCGCGACGTGGTGTGGGTGTCGCCGATCGACACATAGCCTTCGTCCCAGAGCGGGTGATAGGGCAGGTCGAAGCGCTGCAGGTAGACGTAGATGTCGCGGTCGGTCCAGTCGACGAGCGGCTGGAACTTCCAGCGGCCGTTGCGCAGTTCGAGCACCTGCGCATCGTGGCGCGTACGTGCCTGGCTGCGGCGCAGGCCGGCGAACCAGGTGCGCACGGCCAGATCGTCGAGCGCGCGGCGCATCGGTTCGACCTTGCGCAGCGCGTTGTATTGGTCGATGCCGTCGACGCCGTTCTCCCACAGGCGGCCGTGGCGCGCTTCCATCCAGGCGCGGCTGATTGACGGGCGATAGACCTTGAGGTTCAGCTGCAGGCGCTGCGCGAGTTCGTCGGCAAAGCGATAGGTCTCGGGAAACAGATACCCCGTGTCGACGAGGATGACCGGGATGTCCGGCGTCTGCCGCGTGATCAGGTGCAGCGCCGCGGCCGACTGCGCGCCGAAGGACGACGACAGCGCGCGGCTCTGCGGCAGGCTGACCAGCGCCCAGGCGACGCGTTCCTCGGCGGGCAGCGCTTCGAGACTGCGGTTCAGCTCGGCCAGCGCGCGGCCGTCCTCGGCGGCGCTGACCAGATCGGGAAAGCTCATGTTCGTATCTCCAGCGGGATGCCGGGTTTCGCGGCGACGATGCCGCTGCGGACGAGGAAATCGCCGAAGCGTTCGCCCTCGCCGCGTTCGCCCGCGTAGCGCGCGAGCAGCGCATCCACCGTGTCCAGTATTTCGGCTTCGGCAATATTCTCTTTGTGCAGACGATTCAGGCGCTGGCCGCGATGGTCGGCGCCGAGCATCAGGCTGTAGCGGCCGGGTGCCTTGCCGACGAGCGCGATCTCGCCGAGATACGGCCGCGAGCAGCCGTTCGGGCAGCCGGATATGCGCAGGTGTATCGGTGCGTCGCCGAGGTCATGCGCAGCCATGCGGCTTTCGAGCTTGCCGAGGAGATCCGGCAGGTAGCGTTCCGCTTCGGCCATTGCGAGCGAGCAGGTCGGCAGCGCGACGCAGGCCAGTGCGTTGAGCCGCAGCGGCGAAGCGCGGCGGAACAGGTCCATGCCGTATTCGGCGACGAGTGCGTCGATCGTGTCGCGCGCCGTCGCCGGCACGTTGGCGATGATGAGGTTCTGGTTCGGCGTCAGGCGGAAATCACCGGCATGGATCTGCGCGACCGCGCGCAGCCCCGACAGCAGGCGGCGTTCGTCGCGATCGACGATGCGGCCGGCCTCGATGCGCAGGGTCAGGTGCCAGCGTCCGTCCTCACCTTCGACCCAGCCGAAGCGGTCGCCGTTGTGCTCGAACACGAAGGCGCGCGCGGTGGCGAGCGCGAAGCCGGCGCGGCGTTCGACTTCTGCTTTGAAATTCTCCAGGCCGCGATCGTCGATCGTGTACTTCAGGCGCGAGCGCTTGCGCTCGACGCGGTTGCCCCAGTCGCGCTGCGTCGTGATCACCGCTTCGGCCACGGCGATCACCTGCGCCGGCGTGACGAAGCCGATCACGTCGGCCAGGCGCGGATACGTCGTCGGATCGCCGTGGGTCGCGCCGAAGCCGCCGCCGATGGTGACGTTGTAGCCGACGACGACGCCGTCCTCGACGATCGCGATATAGCCCAGGTCGTTGGCGAAGATGTCGACGTCATTGACCGGCGGCACGGCGAACGCGGTCTTGAACTTGCGCGGCAGGTAGGTCGTGCCGTAGATCGGCTCGTGCTCAGGCGAGCCGGCGACCTGCTCCTCGTCGAGCCAGATCTCGTAGTACGCGCGCGTCTTCGGCAGGAAGTATTCGGACAGGGCCTTGGCGTGTTCGTACACGGTCGCGTGCACCGACGACAGCAGCGGATTGGCTGCCGACAGCACATTGCGGTTGACGTCGCCGCAGGCGGCGAGCGTATCGATCAGGCTCGCATTGATCGCGGCCAGCGTGGTCTTCAGCTCGCGCTTGATCACGCCGTGGAACTGGAACGCCTGGCGCGTCGTGACGCGCAGGCTGTGGTTGGCGTAGCGCGTCGCGATGGCATCCAGCGCCAGCCACTGCTGCGGCGTGGCCACGCCGCCCGGCGTACGCGTGCGGATCATGAAGCTGTAGTCGGGTTCGAGCTTCTGCTGGCGGCGCTCCTCGCGGATGTCGCGATCATCCTGCTGGTAGCTGCCGTGGTACTTGATCACGGTCTGGTCGTCGTCGCGCAGGCTGCCCGTGATGCCGTCGGCGAGGCTCTGTTTGAGCGTGCCGCGCAGCAGGTTGCTGTCGGCCTTGATCTTCTCGACGGGTGAAGCGGTCGCACTCATGTCAGTACACGTCCCGGGCGTAGCGGCCCTGCTGCTGCAACTGGTTCACGTAGGCGAGCGCGTCTTCGGGCGTCTTGCCGCCATGGGTGACGGCCACGTCGATCAATGCCGCGTGCACATCCTTGGCCATGCGCGTGGCATCGCCGCAGACATACAGGTGTGCGCCGTCCTCGAGCCAGCGATACAGCTGCGCGCCGTGTGCGCTGAGGTGGTGCTGCACGTAGACCTTGCGTTCCTGGTCGCGCGAGAACGCCAGATCCAGCTGCGCGAGGTGGCCACGCTTCAGCGCGTCCTGCCATTCCAGCTGGTAGAGGAAGTCACTGCGGAAATGCGGGTTGCCGAACAGCAGCCAGTTGCGACCGGTCGCTCCGATCGCGGCGCGTTCCTGCACGAAGCCGCGGAACGGCGCGACGCCGGTGCCGGGTCCGATCATGATCACGTCGCGCGACGGATCGCGCGGCAGGCGGAAGCGTTCGTTGTGTTCGATGAAGACCGGTACGCGGCCGGACTCTTCCTGGCGCGCGAGATGGTGCGAGGCCGCGCCCCAGTGCGTGCTGCCGAACGCCTCGTAGGCGACGTGGGCCACGGTCAGGTGCGCTTCCTCGCCGACCGCTTTCTGGCTCGACGCGATCGAATACAGGCGCGGCGTCAACGGGCGCAGCGCGGCGACGAGTTCCTCGGCCGACCACGCCGCCGGATACGCGCGCAGCAGGTCGATAACCTGGTAGTCGGCGAGCAGTGTCTTCAGCTGCGCGGCGTGGTCCGGCGACAGCAGGCGATTGAGTTCGGCCGAACCGGCCAAGGCCGCATGCTGCGCGATCAGCGGCCGCGTCAGGCGCGTGAGTTCGCGCTGTTCGCTCAGCCACAGGCGCAGCGGCTGGGTCGTCTCGTCCACGCTCACCGGCGTGTTCGCATCGAGTCGCAGCAGGTCGATGACGGCGTCGACGAGTGCCGGCGGATTGCGTGGCCACAGGCCGAGTGCGTCGCCGGGTTCGTAGCTCAGACCCGAACCTTCCAGCGACAGCTCGATATGGCGGATGTCCTTGTCGCTGCCGCGGCCGGTCAGGCGCTGGTTCGCGATGACTTCGGCGCTGAAGGGTTTTTCGCGCGACCACGTCACCGCCGCGGCGGGCCGCAGCGGGGTGACCGTCGCGAGCGGTGCCGTGGTCTTGAGCTGCTCGCGCGCCAATTGCAGCGCGCGCTCGGCCCAGGGTTTGGCGACGCGTTCGATGTCCAGGTCCGCGTCGGCGCGATCGAGCAGGCGCGTGGCACCGAGTTCGGCCAGGCGCGCGTCGAGCGCGCGGCCGATCTCGCAGAACTGCGGATAGCTGCTGTCGCCGAGTCCGAGCACGCCGAACCTGAGCTCCTTGAGTTCCGGCGCGCGCTTGCCGAGTACGAAGTCCACAAAGCCGCGCGCGTCGTCCGACGGCTCGCCGTCGCCCTGCGTGCTGACGACGACCACCAGCAGGCGTTCGGCCTTGAGTTCACGCGTCGGGTAGGCGTCGGCGCGCAGCAGCCGCACCTGCAGGCCGCTCGCTTCCGCCTTCTGCGCGAACTGCTCGGCCAGGCGCTTGGCGTTGCCGGTCTGGCTGCCGTAGACGACGCTGAGGCGCGGCGCACTGACGGGCTCCTTGGCCAGCGCCGCAGACACCGCGCGTGCCACGCCACTGCCGGGCTGGCTGGCCAGCCCGGCCGCATAGCCCGACAGCCACCACAGCGAGGAACTGTCCAGTCCGTCGACGAGCCGCGCGAGTTCGCCGGCCTTGGCCTCGGGCAGCGGGATCAGGGGCAGCGCAGGATGGGCGGACATGGGCATCACCGAATCGAAATGGACGTCCAAACGCCCAGTGATCGACGATGCTAGGCCTGCGCGAACACACCAGGAAAGGATGGGGGGTTATTCGGTTATGCCGCGCTGGTATGTCCGCGGCCGGCCGCAGAAAACGTGCAGCGGCGCGGGTTTGCGCCATGCTCGTCAACTGCTGCTGCAGCGCGGCGTGACGCCGGCGCTGCAATGGCCACAATCGGCTCCGTGCAGGCCCTAGAGTCTGCCGGGAGGGAACCCGCCACGGCTCCAGGGCTGTGGCGGGTTTTTTCGTCTGGCGCCGGCGTCAGCATGTCGACTGCCGGGATGGCACGAAGCGCCACCCGCCCACGGATACCGACGGTTCGTGTGACCCTCGTCACAATCGGCCACTTGTTCTGTTTTTCCAGCCGCGAACACCGCCCTGAGGCGGTTGTGGCCACCTTTGCCCAGGAACAGAATCCAGGACGGCTCCGTATGTTCTGGGGTGTATGGGGCCGCGTGCAGTTCACGGCTAGATTGGGAGATCAACGTGCAAAAACTGAACAAAATCGGCCTCGTACTGATGCTGGCCTTCGGATTGGCAGAGGGTGCCGCCGCCGCGGGACTCGACGCCGACAAGAGCAAGCTCACCCTGGAAGCTCTGGATATGGATCGGGTCGCGCAAGAAGACGCGATCGGCGACATCAAGGGCTATGGCAAGTACCGTTTTGCAGTACCTCATGATGTGCAAATCAATACCGCGGGCTACGGCCGCTGGGAAATCCGGCCGGACGGCATGAATGTCTGGACCTTCGAGGTCGAGACGCCCGACGCCGCCCACCTGAATTTCGGCTTCAGTCCGTTTTTCCTGCCCGACGGTGCGCGCCTGGTGATCCAGTCCAGGCAAGGCCTCGACAAGCTCGGCCCGTACACGGCGGAGCAGAACCTGCCCAGCGGCCAGTTCTGGACCCCCGTGCTCAAGGGTGAAGCGGCGATCATCGAACTCGAAGTGCCGGCCAATCGCATGGCCGAACTGAAGTTCGGCATCGTGCGCATCGGCCACGGCTACCGCGGCTTCGGCGCGACCGCCAAGCACTGCAAGGCCGGCGCCTGCAACACCGACGTCGCCTGCCTTTCCGCCGGCGATCCCTGGAACAACCCGCGCCGCTCGGTGGCGGCTTTCACCACCGGCGGCAGCGATACGTGTACCGGCTCGCTGGTCAACAACACCCTCAGCGACAAGCGCATGCTGTTCGCCACCGCGACGCACTGCGGCATCAGCAACGACACTGTCGGCGCCACCGTGGTGGCCTACTGGAACTACGAATCGGCCACTTGCCGCCGTCCGGGTTCCTCGGCCAGCGGCCAGATCGTGCCGCGCCCGACCACCACCAGCAGCGGCGTGCGCTTCCTCGCCCAGACGGCCAATCCGTTCTCGGGCTCGGCGCCGGCCGGCGACCGTTCGGACTTCACGCTGCTGGAATTCCTGCAGCCGGCCAATCCGGCCTACAACCTGTATTGGGCCGGCTGGGATCGCCGCAATCTCGATCCAGTCTGTGCGGCTCCGGTCGATCCGGCCTCGACCGACGGCCTGTGCGCATCGATCCACCACCCCGGCGTCGACGAGAAGCGCATCACCTTCGTCGAAGCCACCATGCAGACCGGCAACATCTCCGGCGCCACCGGCGTGCACTGGCATCCGTTCTGGGATCCGACGCCGCCGAACCTGCCGAACTTCCCGGCCGGCGGCACGCTGACACCCAGCGTCACCGAGCCCGGCTCGTCCGGCTCGCCGCTGTACAACGCGAACCAGCGCCTGATCGGCGTGCTCTCGGGCGGCCCGTCGGCTTGCGGCTCCACCGGCGCCAACCTGTCGGACTTCTACGGCAAGCTCGCGCACGCCTGGGACGGCCTGGGTACGACGACCACGGCGGTCAAGAGCTATCTCGATCCGGGCGGTACCAATCCGGACTTCATCGACGGCCGCGGCGAGTGCACCGCGCCGGACCAACCGACCAGCGTCGTCGCGACCGCCACCGCACCGAACCAGATCACGGTCAACTGGACCGCGGCCGCCGGCATCACGACGTATCGCGTCTTCCGCTCCACCGGCGCCTGTCCCGGCAGCAACTACACGCAGATCGCGGAAGTCACTTCGGGCACGTCCTACGCCGATACGACCGTATCGGGCGGCTCGATCTACAGCTACAAGGTCAGCTCGCGCGACACCGTGCAGCCCTGCGATTCGGCACAGAGCGGCTGCTCCAGCGCGACCGCGACCGGCGTCTGCTCGCTCGCCCCGTCGTTCGCCGGTCTCACCACCGCCAGCACGGCCGGTACGGTCAGCTGCGCCGTGAACCTGGCGTGGGCGGCGGCGACACCGAACTGCGGTGGCGGCGGCCAGATGCGCTACAACGTCTACCGCTCGCTGACCCCGGGCTTCACCCCGTCGGCTGCCAACGCGGTGCAGACCTGCGTAACCGGCACGACCTTCAGCGACACCAACGTCGGCGGCAACAACACTTACCACTACGTGGTGCGCGCCGAGGATTCCAGCGGCGCCGGCGGCGGCGTCTGCGCGGCGGGCCTGGAAGACACCAATACCGTGCAGAAGTCGGTCCAGCCGTCCGGCCCGGACACCGTCGCATTCAGCGACGACGCCGAATCCGGCCTGACCCAATGGACCGCGGCTGGTAGCGGCGGCGGCGCCGATTGGGCGCTCGTGACGACCCAGGCGCATTCGCCGACGAACTCGTTCTTCGTGCCCGATCCGGACGTGGTCAGCGACCGCACCCTGACCATGAACGGTAATGTCGCCGTACCTGCGGCGGCCGGCACCACGCTGGAATTCTGGATCCGCTACTTCAACGAGGCGAACTACGACGGCACGCTGCTGGAATACTCGCTCGACGGCGGCACCACGTGGACCGACATCCTCGGCGCCCAGGGCGCGGTCCCGGCTGATGCGAACCGCTTCATCACCGGTGGCTACAACGCCGTCATGAATGCCTCCGGCGCCTGGGGGGCGCGCACCGCCTGGCATGGCGACTTCAGCACGGCGTGGATCCGCTCCAGCGTCAACCTCAGCGCGTTCGCCGGCACCAACGCGAAGTTCCGCTTCCACTTCAAGAGCGATACGTCGGTCGCACGCGCGGGCTTCTGGCTCGATGACGTCCGTCTCTACTACGGCAGCGCCTGCGCCAACGGCGTGGATCCGATCTTCAAGGACGACTTCGAGCTGTAAGTCCCCAGTCCCGGCCGCGTGAGCGGCCGGGAGCGTCATTCGCGGGACCGGCCTCGCCTTGCGGCGGCGCCGGTCCCGCTTTTTGTCGGGCCCTGCCGACAGGCGCGCAATCCCCGCGCGAATCTGCTTGAATCGGCGGCCCATGACCTCTGCCGCGACTTCCTTCGCCGACTTCCTCGAGAACCGCTACGCGCATCTGCTTGCGCGCTGCCGCGAGGCCGGTGTGCCGTTCTACGACGACGCCGGCGTGGCCGAGCAATTGCAGCGCGTGCTGCTCGCGAGCGACTTCGCCTACGACTGCTTCTCGCGCGATCCGGCCCTGCTCGCGCCCGAGGCGCTGATGCTCATGAGCGATCCGCGTCCGGCCGACGCGCGCGTGTGGCAGATCGATCCGGCCGAGCGCGCCGAAGCGCGCCAGATGACGCTGCTGCGCCGCTTCCGCAAGCGCGAGGCACTGCGGCTGATCTGGCGCGACGTCAACGGGCTCGACAGCGTGACCGACACCCTCGACGGTTCCACTGCGCTGGCCGAAACCTGCCTCGAGTCTGCGTTGCGCTATGCCGAAGCCAATCTCGGCGCGCGTCACGGCCTGCCGCGCGACGCCAAGGGCCAGGCGCAGCGCCTCGTCGTGCTGGGTCTCGGCAAGCTCGGCGGCGGCGAACTGAATTTTTCCTCCGATGTCGACCTGATCCTGGCCTACGCCGAGAACGGCCAGACCGACGGCGCGCGTCCGCTCGACAACGAAGCGTTCTTCGCGCGCCTGGGCCAGCAGATGGTCAAGCTGCTCGCCGAAGTCAGCGTCGACGGTTACGTCTATCGCGTCGATCTGCGCCTGCGCCCGTTCGGCAACGCCGGCCGCGTCGCGCTGTCGTTCGCCGCGATGGAGCAGTACTACCAGCGCGAAGGCCGCAACTGGGAACGCTATGCCTGGATCAAGGCGCGGCCCGTCGCCGGCGACCTCGCCGCCGGCAAGCGCCTGTGCGAAACGCTGCGGCCCTTCGTCTACCGGCGCTATCTCGACTACACCGCCTTCGGCGGCCTGCGCGAGATGAAGGCGCTGATCGACGCCGAAGTCGTGCGCAAGGATCTCACCGACAACCTGAAACTCGGCCCCGGCGGGATTCGCGAGATCGAGTTCATCGTGCAACTGCTGCAAATGATCCGCGGCGGCCGCGAGCCTAGCCTGCGCGTGCGCGGCCTGCTGCCGGCGCTGGCCGCGTGTGAACAATTGGGCGTCATGGAAAAAGCGCGCGCGCAGCAGTTGCGCCGCAGCTATCTGTTCCTGCGCCGTGCCGAAAACCGCCTGCAGATGCTGCGCGACGAACAGACCCACGCCTTGCCCGCCGACGCGCAGCTCGTCGAGCGCATCGCCCAGGCGCTGGGCCATGCGGATACTGCTGCCTTCCGAATCGCGCTGGCGAACGAACGCGACGGCGTCGCCGAAGAATTCCGCGCCCTGCTCGCGCCGCTCGACAAGGGCGCCACGCCGCTGACGCCCGACAGCTGGCTGCAGCTGTGGCGCAACCTCGACCGCGACGACGGCAACGCGAGCGAACTGGCCGAGGCCGGCTTCGTACCCGCAGAGCCCGTGCGCGAGGCGCTGCTCGGCCTCGTGCGCTCGCCCGCCGTGCGCAGCATGGCCAGCGGCTCGCGTGAACGCTTCGACCGCCTGATGCCGCAACTGCTGCAGGCCGCCGCGGCGAGCCGCGCGCCGGCGGCCTGCCTCGAACGTCTCGTGCGCCTGCTGCACGCGATCGTGCGGCGCGCGGCCTATCTCGTGCTGCTCGACGAACAGATCGGAGCGCGCAAGCGCCTGATCGCGCTGTTCGCCGACAGCGCATGGTTGGCCGAGCGCGTCATCGCGCATCCGCTGCTGATCGACGACCTGTTCGACCCGCGCCTCGACGCCGTGCCGGTCGACCGCGGCGCTATCGAATCGGAAATCGCACGCCGCGTCGCAACGCTCGACGGCGGTGATGCCGAAGCGGAAATCGAACTGCTGCAGGAGATCAAGCACAGCCTCGGTTTTCGCCTGGGCCTCGCGTTCCTCGGCAGGCGCGCCGACGCGGTCGACACCTCGCGCCGGCTCGCCGTGCTCGCCGAAACCCTCGTCGCGACCGTGCTCGCGCACGCCGAGCGCGACGCGATCCGAGCACACGGCAAGCTGCCCGGTCACCTCGGCAGCGGCAGCGGACTGGCCATCGTGGGCTACGGCTCGCTCGGCGCCGCGGAGCTGGGCTTCGCGTCCGATCTCGACCTGGTGTTTCTCTACGACGAAGCGCTGGGTCAGGTCGACAGCGACGGCGCGAAGCCGCTGGACGGGCAGCGCTACTACGCACGCATCGCCCAGCGCGTGGTGCACCTGCTGACCACGATGACGCGCGCCGGCCGGCTCTACGAAGTTGACGTGCGCCTGCGTCCCGACGGCGGCAAGGGATTGCTCGTCACCAGCGTGCAGGGCTTCGCCGACTACCAGCGCGAGCGCGCCTGGACCTGGGAGCATCAGGCACTCGTGCGCTCACGATTGCTCGCCGGCGACAGCACCCTCGCGCGCCGCTTCGCGAGCGCCCGCGCCGCCGTGCTCGGCCTGCCGCGCGAAACCGACGCGGTGTTCGAACACGTCGCCACGATGCGCGCGCGCTGGCGTGCCGAACGTGATCGCTCCAACCCGGACCAGCTCGACATCAAGCAAGGTGCCGGCGCGCTGCTCGATATCGAATTCCTGCTGCAGGCCCTGGTGCTGGCCCACGCGGCGCGGATTCCCGCGCTGCTCGAATCGAGCAACAGCGCGAACCTGATCCGCATCGCTGCTGCGCATGCACTGCTATCCGAAGAACAGGCCGGTCTGCTGGCCCGCGCGCACGCGACGCTGCTCGATGCTGCACTGACCTGCACGCTGGACGCCCGGCCGCGCATTGCGCGCCGGAGCGAGGTGCTGGATGTCGCGGTGGCCGACGTGCTGCAAGTGGCGCGTGCGCTGGGGTTGGCGTTTGGGTGAACGGGCCCGCGTGCCGGTACTGCGCGGGCGACACTAGAATACGAATACGCTGCTATCCGGATCACGCTGTTGACTCTATGCATCATGCTCGATGAGCGGCTTTCAGGTAGCTAGCCCATCTGAATTTTCGAAGTTCGGGAAAGGCGCGTGAATCCAGTGGCCTGCGGATTGCTGCCACGATGGCTTGTGCACTACCCTGCCATTGTTTGGCGCTTAACGGCTGGTGGTGAACGTCGCCCGGGCAATACACCCCACTTCGCGCGAATCGCAGCGAGTAGGACGTAGAAAGTATGTTTTTCGCGGAGTGCTCTTGAAATGCAGATACACGACCATCCTCCGCGCCTGAAAGGCCGTATCGCCGAACTCAGCGTGGAAGGTTTTCGCAGCCTTGAACGAGTCGAAAAGCTCAAGTTGCTGCCACTGACAGTACTCATTGGCGCTAACGGTGTCGGCAAATCCAGCTTCATACGATTCTTCGAAATGCTTGGCTGGATGATGCGTGCGCAAAAGCTGCAGGAGTTCGTGCTACGGCAGGGCGGAGGCGACGATCAGTTCTTCATGGGATCGCGCCGCACCACGCAGATCAACGCGAGTATCCGTATTGAGACTGACGTAGGTTTGAACGACTACCGGTTCGGCTTGGCACACCTGTCTGCCGGCGACCGCGTGATGATCATTGACGAGGGATATCGGTTCTCCGCGAGCGACAAACCTGGCGAGGCCCGTTGGACCGCGCTGAGCGGCCCCAGTGCCGAATCGCTCTTGCCGCAGCAGGTGAACAAGACCGCTAAAACCATCTTTCGCCTGCTGCGGGAATGCACTACGTATCAGTTTCACGATACGTCGGCCAATGCCAATCTCCACAAGAGCTGGGACACTTCCGACTGCGTGCGTCTGCGTTCTGACGGTGGGAATCTCGCGGCCATACTGCTCGAATTGCGAACCAACGCGCTCACACGCTACTCGCAGATCGTTCGCCAGATTCAACGTGTTTTCCCTACGTTTTCTGACTTTGTGCTCGAGCCTGCTGCTGGCAAGGTGCTACTACGCTGGAAGGGCAGTCATAGTGACAAGGTATTCGGCGCACATCTCACATCCGACGGCTCTCTGAGGCTGTTCTGCCTGCTCACGTTGCTAGGCCTCCCCGACGAACGCTTACCCGACGTGCTGTTCTTCGACGAGCCTGAACTTGGCTTGCACCCTCATGCAATCACCCTAGTCTCGGAAATGATGAAGCGTGTGGCGCAGGTCAAGCAGGTTTTCATCGCAACACAGTCACCGTATATGGTCGACTGCTTCAATCTTGAAAACTTGATCGTGGCGAATAGCATCAATGGGGCGACAACATTGCGAAATTTGCCCAGGGTCAAGTATCAGGAATGGCTGGATGACGATTACCTGCTATCGGACATTTGGCTCAAGGAGCCAGTCGGTGCTGTTCCATGACCCGGATCTGCATCGTCTGCGAAGGCCAGACGGAAGTCGAGTTCATCCTGCGGTGTGTCACGCCGCATCTGATGGGTTATCAGATAACCGCCTATCCAAGCCTACTTCGCGCACCTTCCGGGCAGCATCGCGGCGGCAGGGTAACGGTCGAGCGCCTCGTTAACTTCATGATGCATGAGTACCACAACGCCGATCGCGTTACCTCATTGGTGGATTTCTACGGGTTCCAAGACGCCGCAGGTCGCACCAGGCAGCAGCTTGAGCAAGCGATCTTTGACGGCCTGGTAGGCGGCAAGCTAAAAGCCGATCCGCGCTATGTCATGCCGTATGTGCAGATGCACGAATTCGAGGCTCTGCTGTTCTCGGACATTGAGCAGTTCCAGTTCGTGCTGGATGGCTGGAACGAGAAAGTTAGGACTTCGCTAGCCGTTGTGAAACGGAATTTCGAAACACCGGAACACATCAACAATAGTCGAGAAACGGCACCGTCCAAACGCATACTCGAGATATTCGAACACCGTTCCTACAACAAAACGGAGCACGGCCCGATCATTGCGCAGGAGATCGGTTTGCCTGCGATACGTGCGCACTGCCGTCAGTTCGATGCGTGGATGGCAGCGCTGGAGGCCTGGGGCCAGCCCCAGAAACTATCGCATGAGCCTTGACGTTGCCCGCGGATTCCGCCTTGATGAACGTACCGATCTCGTTCCTTGATAGTCCGAAAACGCTATTCGTGGATCAGCTCGGCGGCGTATAAACGAGGCGAAGGAAGGAAGTGCGCAGCGCATACTGCACACAGGCCTGACTTCGTCGGCTACCACCCAATCAGGTCGTCCCGCCATCCCCATCCGCCACCCACGCCGTCAACCCGAAGTAAGTCGTCAGCACGATATCCGCCGACCGCAGCGCGCCGTTGACCCAGCCTTGCTGGTCCGAATACGCCTCGCCACAGGTATACAAGGCCAGGTTTGCATAAGGCCGCGCCAGCTGCGGAATCACGTCGCGGTCGTCGGCGCCGCGGGCCCACTGGTGGTAGGCGTAGCCGAAGAATTCGCTGTTGCCCCAGCGGCGGTAGCTGGTCAGTACGGGCTGCGGCACGGTGAAGGTTGCGAACACGTCCTGCAACTGGCGGCGCATTTCGTCGACCACCGCCTGCGACGCGGCGAACAGCACCTGCGGTACTTCGCCGTCGTAGTGCTGCTGCAGCGGGGACGTGAATGCCGGGCCGATCTCCTGCAGCTCCTGCCAGAAATCCGCGTTGTTGAAATCGCAATACAGGGTCAGCGCGGCCGGTCCGGTCGCCGAGGTGCCGGCGATCGGATCGAAGACGTAGAACGAATCGGCCGGCAGGTCGGTGAACGAGGGGCCGTCGGCGATCGGCGCGCGGTTCGTGCTGCCGTCGCGCCACCACGCGTTGTCGAAATACAGATTCACCTTGGTCAGCACCATGCCCACGGCCGCATCGAGATTGTGCTGCAGCCGCGCGTACGCGTCGCCGTCACCGGCGAGCAGCGGCGAGGCCGTGGTCAATGTCTGCAACGCGTTCTTCGGCAGCGCGAGGATCACGCGGTTGGCGCTGATGTGGCCGTGCTGCGGCGCATCCGGATAGACGCCCGGCGTCGACAGCCAGCGCGCGCCGATGCGCTCGTCGGCCGCGGCCTCGAGCGCGACGACCGTGGCGCCGATCGTGATCGAGGCCTTGCCAGCAATCTGCGCCACCAGCGCATCGATCAGCGTGCTGAAGCCCTGGTCGAAGGCGTGGAATTTCGGATCGCTCGGAAAATCCAGCAGGATCTGCAGTGCGTCGCCGGCGTTGGAACTCGAATGGAACGGCCCGGCGAAGCCGAGCACATCGCTGAGCATCGCGATGCATTCCTGCGAATAGCCGTAGCGGCGCAGCAGCGACCACAGGCCCCAGGCATTGAGCGGCGTGCCGTCGTAGTGAAACGCGTTGCGGAAGCGCTGCCAGAACTGCGGCGTCGGATTGGCCGGCGGATCGCAGCGGTTCTGCGCGAGGATGGCGCGATAGACGCTGTCGATCAGCTGGCCCGGGCTCAGGCCCTGCTCGCGCACATCGAGCGTATACAGCGCGCTCCAGATCGCATTGCCGTTCGCCGCGGCCTCGCCGACGGTGAAGCTGTGGCCGCGCACGTAGTAGCGGTTGTTCGCATCGCCCATGCCGAACGGAACGATGTGCGAATCCAGATTCAGCCGGTGCGCGAGTTCCATCAGTTCCTGCATCTGGAAGTTGAAGCGCATGCCGCCTTCTTCATCCTTGGCCTCGACCGGCTTGCCGCTGTCGTCGAGGATCACGACGCGATCGGTGTCCAGGCGACCGCCGACGCGGCCGTCCTTCTCGACGATGGCGATCTTCAGGCCCGGCGTTTCATCGAGCAGACGATAGGCGCAATACAGGCCGGACACACCGCCGCCGACGATCAGCACATCGACGTGTTCGGGCGGACGGACAAACGCGGCGAGGCTCATGGCAGCGGTTTCCGATGGGGTTCGTCGTGCAGTGATCGGACCGCGGCATCGACGCGCGCCGACGCCGCGTCGCCCGCTGCGCGAACGGCCAGCGTCCGCGAGCGGGCAGGGGCGGGCGTGCTACTTGCCCTGGTGGATGTCGATGGCGATCGGCAGGCGCTGCGCGAGCAGGAACGCGACCACGGCCTGCTGGTCCGCCTCGCTCAGCTGCTTGAACGCATCGACGACCGGATTGGCTTCGCTGCCTGGGCTGGAATGGAACAGGATGGCTTCCTTCAGCGTGCGCGCGCGGCCGTCGTGCAGCCACGGACCGGTGTCGGCCACGCCCCACAGAGGACGGGTCAGGAACAGCGGCGGCGCGATCTCGATGCCGGTGACGTCCGCGCCCTGCACGCCGACATCCTGCAGGCCGCTGCCCATGTTGTGCGTGCGCAGATCGCTGAGCAGCGGCACGGTGACCGGTGCGGTGTTCGTCCGTGCTGGCAGGCGCGGATAGACATAGGCCGGCGCGTCGCCGGGCTTGGTCAGGTTGATGCGCAGATCACCGGCACTGAGCGCCGGCACCGGCACGCTGGCCAGCAGCGAGTTCACCGACGCGTCGATCGCCTCGGCATTCAGCGACTTGGCATCGGTGGCTTCGAGGTTGAGTGCAGCCGCATTGCCGTGCGCGAGGATCGCCGCGACGCGCAGCTTCACCTGCTGCGTGGTTGCGTGGCGCTCCGGCGGCTCGGGATTGATCAGCAGCGTTTCGCTGGGGCAGCCGTCCATGGACGTGACGTTGGCCACGCCGGGATCCTCCACCACCAGTTCCGGCAGTTCCAGCGTGAGGCTCGGCAGATGGCAGCTCGCGCACATGGTGCCGGTGAGGCGGCCGTCGAGATCCCTTGCCGTGCCTTCGAAAATCGCCTTGCCGCGCTCGAAGCGATCTTTGCCCGGCTTGTCCGTCGGTATCACCACATAGGGCGGGCGCGTCATCGCCACGAACGACGTCAGCGCCGTGACATTGCCCAGCGTCATCTCATCGATCTTGCCGTCGCGGTCGCAGTCGATATGGCCGACCTTCTCGACCGCCTGCATGCTGAAGTGGAAATCCAGCGCATCGCGTACGAAGTGGCGCACGCTGGACGCGATGCCCTTCCACTGGAACGGACGCACGATCAGGTCCGACGCCACGCCGGTGACCTTGCTGGTGTCCGGCGTGCATTGGCCAGTGGGATCGCACTGCGTGGCATAGGTGCCGAACGGCAGGCCTTTGGCGCGCAGCGGAATGCTGAGCGACACCGGGCGGCCTTCGATCTTCGCGAGGCGGATCGCCGCGCGCGTGATGATCTCGCGCCGCAGCCCCAGCTCCGTCGACATTTCCCCGCCGACCGACTGCGCATAGCCCGTGCCGAATACATGCGGCGGATTACGGATCAGATACGTCAGCTGCCACGGGAAATTCGGATTGATGAAGGCATTGCTCGCGAGGCCCGCCGAGCCGCCGACGGGACTGGGCTTGCGCAGCAGCGCCTGGGTCGAATAGTCCGGCGGCACGTAGCTGCCGATGGTGTTGTGGCATTCGTAGCAGCTCTGCGAGTCGAGCCCGTTGACACGCAGGAACGGAAAGTTAGGGAAAGCCTCGGGATACAAAGCCTGGCGCTGGCGTGCACGCGGGCCTTCCTGGCCCTCGCCGTGGCCGTCCTCCGGCGTGAACGGCGTGGTGTGGAAATCGCCGCCGGACTCCAGGATCTTGCGCAGCGGATAGTCGTGGATCCGGGCCTGGTCGATGCTGACCTGCGGCGTGATGGCCGGCTGCTGCGCCACGGCCGTGGCGGCCGCACCCAGAACGACAACGACCCCGAACACTGGCGCGAAACGCGCCTTCGATCGAACGATGCGACGCATGGCTTTCCCCTGGCTGGGTGCTGAGCTTGGCTGGGCGCGACGAGTATAGGTCTGCAATAAAGCAGAAAACAATACATACACTAGCGGCGAATTTTCGGCGCATGAGGCGCTGATAAGCGCAAATTTTCGGCTAAAACTATCAGAGAAAATGCGCGGGGAATGCGCTGCTGTCGGGGCGCTTCGACTCCTGCCACAGGAAGGCGAAGCGTCCGATGGACAGGCAAGTCGGGATCGGTGGTTTCCGGACGAGCGAAGCGCCCCTGCGAAGCGTTGTGAGGCATCCGCTTGCGCCTACGGCGTCGTGGCGCCCCTCGGCGAGCGCGCGGCCGAATGCCGGCGCATCCGCCGCGCGCGCGGAGTGCGTCGTGGCGCTTGGCACAGGGCAGCACCATTGACGTCACAGGGCAGGTCGTTCGATCGGATCGCGTCTTCCGACGCGCGCGGAGGCCGTCCGCTGCGGGGCGCACGCACATGGGCAGCGCGGTCGCACTCGCTGGCCTCGCAACGCGAGCCGACGCGAGTGCAGTGCGCTATAGAATCAGGGCGGCGCCGCCCCGGAACTTCGGCGCCGCCGTTCCATCCAAACCGTTTCGGCCTTGCCGCACCCGCGCACCGCTACCCGAGATCCCGCCATGAATGCGAAGAACCTGTCCAGCCTGATCCGCCGCAATCGCGGCTTCCTCGTGTTCGTTGTCCTGATGGTCGTGTTCCGCAGTTCCTTCGCCGACTGGAACACCGTGCCGACCGGTTCGATGCTGCCGAGCATCGTCGAAGGCGACCGCATCCTCGTCGACAAGCTCGCCTACGACCTCAACGTCCCACTCACTCACCACAGCCTCGCGCGTTTCGCCGATCCCCAGCGCGGCGACGTCATCATCTTCGATTCCGCCGCCGCCAACACCCGCCTCGTCAAGCGCGTCGTCGGCATCCCCGGCGACCGCGTACAACTCATCGACAACCGCCTCATCGTCAACGGCATCGCCGCGCAGTACGACGGCATCGAAGAGACGCAGAACGCCGTATTCGCGAACGAACACCTGCTCGGCATCACCCACCGCGTACGCCTGAGCCCCCACCTCACCGCGCGCGCCAACTTCGGCCCGGTCACCGTCCCCGAAGGCCACTACTTCGCCATGGGCGACAACCGCGACAACAGCGCCGATAGCCGCGTCATCGGCTTCGTCCCGCGCGACGAGATTGGCGGACGTACGCAGCGCATCGTGATGTCGCTGAACTACGAGAACAACTACGTGCCGCGGTCGGATCGGTTTTGGAAGCGGCTCGATTGATTGGGAATACTGGAAGCCGATGTGGCGGCTGGTGTTCTGGCCGGCGCCGAAAGCCCCCACTTCGGGGGCTTTCGTCATTTCAGGGTAGATCGGCAGCCGCTCCGGTAGAGGCACAGCCTGGAGCTGTGTACCTGGCCATTGATGCGCCGCTTACCACGCGCCCGTAGACTGACAGGCCGATCGAAACCCAGCTTTCGTGCACGATGCCTGAAAATCACTCACGCGAGACTGACTATCAGTCATCGGTGTCTGCTTTTCAGGCACCGCTGAGTGATCGCTACTCATCAATGATTGATCGTCAATCACCGTCCTCTGAAAATCAGAGGCCAGCGAGTGGTTCACTACCCGTCGTCCTCTGAATTTCAGGCATCGGTGACTGGTTTCCAGTCGTCGGTGAATGGAAATTGGCGATCGACGCGTGCCGCGCAGTCATCGGTCTCTGGCAATCAATCAACGCTGAGTGATTTTCAGGAGACGAAGCGCGGTGCGAAGTTATCGAGGTCGGGGCGGCGGCCGAGATGCCGCGTCAGTCTTGCTCGTGCGACAGGAAATCGGTGGAGCACTCAGAGTGCATCATGAGCGACCCATGCGGATCCTTGATCGCCGGGCGGCGCCAACACGACAATGAGACTGTCCTCGTCGCCGCCACGACTTCAAGGCCGATTATTTCCGTACCGCTGCACACCGTTGTCATCGCCGCTTGAATATTCCGGTTCATGAGAAGCCAAGGTTCCGGCCCACGGGAAGCCAGCATTCCGGGCCATGTGAGGCCACGGTCTCGGGTCATGGGAAGCCAGCATTTCGGACCATGTGAAGCCAACTGGAGGGGGCGGATTCCGGTCCATGGGAAGCCAGTGCGGATGGGGGCATGTTTCCTGCCACGGAGATTGGGCGATCAGGCGCCGAGTAGGTGGGGTAAGGTAAGCGACAAATGCGCTCGTAGACGCAAAATCAGCTGACAGCATTCATCCTCGAACTGCGCTTAGCTCGCCTGCTGGGGCCGCCCAGTGGGGCAAAGGGAAGGGCGCCGCGCCTCGGATGCGGAACTCAAATCGGCCCAAGAGTGCGGTCTGAACGGAGGTAAGGCATGACGGGGAAGTGGGATGCCATCAAGAAACCACCAGACCCTCCGACCGCCGTCACTGCCTCCCAGGTGGCCACCGGTCCTGTTATGCCACCGCAGCAACGGTTGATGATCTACTCCCCCAATGAGTGGGAGGGATTTGTCGAGGAGTGGGCTTACTACTGTCTTCCGGCGACGTATAAAGGCGTGCGGCGATTCTCGGGCGCCGGAGACATGGGAATCGACGTTGCCGGCTTCGTGGACGACGCGCGTTTGCAAGGCGTCTGGGACAACTATCAGTGCAAGCACTATGACCACGCCATCATGCCCAGCGATGTCTGGGCTGAGTTTGGCAAGGTCATCTGGTATTCGTATAACGGTGAATATAAGCCGCCGCGCCGTTACTACTTCGTTTCCCCACGGGGTGCGGGCACATCCCTCAGTCGGCTGTTTGCGAATGCTGAAAAGCTACGCGAAGAGCTGATTGCCAACTGGGAAAAGCACGTCAAAGGCGCCATCACGAATACCCAGGCTGTACCACTCGATGCGAAGCTCAAGGCCTATGTAGACGCGTTTGACTTCTCCATATTCGATGCCAAGACATCCCTCCAGCTCGTCGCCGATCACAGTAAGACCCCGGTCCATTCCGCGCGTTTCGGTGGTGGACTGCCCAATCGCCCAGCGTCAAAGAAGCCGCCGCAGCAGGTCACCGCCACCGAAAGCCGCTATGTGAAGCAGTTGCTCGGTGCATACAGCGAACACACCGGCAAGACCGTGACCAACCCCGCCGCTTTGCCGGTGGCAAAACTCAAGGATCACTTCCGAAGGCAGAGAGAGGCGTTCTATGAAGCTGAATCGCTGCGCGTGTTCGCGCGCGACAGTGTTCCTCCGGGCACTTTTGAGTCTCTGCTGGACGACATTCATGGTGGTGTGATCGATACGCACGACGCGACTCACACCGATGGTTTCGAGAAGGTCTGTGCCGTGACGAAGGCGGCACGGGACATGCAGATTACGGCCAATGCCCTCATCACTTGCACGAATCCCAAGGATCGGGATGGGATCTGCCATCAGCTTGTGAACGAGGAGCGCCTGCGGTGGACCAAGTCATGAGCCGGGAAAGCAAGCCGGCCACGTTCAATGGGCCATTGGAGGCAGGCATTCGGGCGGTCTCGATTCTGGGCGCGGCCTACCCGCAGACCTACGATCTTCAGCGCCTCGTGGCCCTCGATTATTTGCTGGTGCATACCGGTGATATCGATGGCCCGGACAACTTGCATCCACCCACGCCAACCCCCTCGGCTGAGCTGCTCGTCCGCCGCAAGCTGGTCGAGCAATCGCTGCTTCTGATGATGACCCGCGACCTCGTGGCGCGTGAAGTCACTGCAGATGGCATCAGGTACGGGGCGGGTGAGAACGCCACGACCTTTCTGTCCTCCGTGTCTTCTGGCTACCTGGTGGCTCTCAAGGAGCGTGCGATCTGGCTTGTAGACACGGTCGGAAGTCTCACCGAAGAGCAGTTCAAAAAGATAATGCGGCGCTTCTTTGACAAGTGGGTCGAGGAGTTCCAGCACGTTGAGCGGAGCGTAGGAGGCGATCCATGAGTGAGCCGCATCTGGGTTTTCGCCTGCGCTTTCTCGGCTTTTTCGGGCCGGACAAGCCGCCGGCGAGTATTACGTTCGGGCCAGGCTTGAACGTCCTCTATGGTTCGTCGGACACCGGAAAATCGTTCGTTGTCGAAGCTGTCGATTTCATGCTGGGCGGCAAGCCACCGCTGCGCGATATACCCGAGCGTGTCGGCTACGACCTCATTCTTCTAGGCATGGAAACACTAGCCGGCGAGTCGTACACACTGTGGCGTAGCATGGAGGGCGGGGCATTCCGGCTATACGACGGGTTGCACGAAGCACCGCCCGAAGCCGAAACGCCATATAAGCTGCTGGACGACAAGCACAGTGAGAAGAACGACACGAACCTGTCGTCATTCCTCCTGAACTTCTGTGGCCTGGGCGGAAAGCGCGTGCGGAAGAACTCGCGAAACGAAACTCAGAGCCTGAGCTTTCGAAATATCGCGCGTCTGATGATCGTCGACGAGACGGAAATCATTGATAAAACTTCGCCCCTGTTTGACGGTAACCCCACAGCCAACACGCCTAATGTCGCGACGTTCAAGCTACTTCTGACGGGGACGGACGATTCCACACTGGTCGCCAGCAATAGAGGCCAGCCTGAAGAGCTGACTCGCGACGGCAAGCTCCAGCTTCTCGATCAGCTTCTTGATGACTATCGGGCGCGACTGAAGGAGCTCACCAAGAGTCCGAAGGAGCTGGAGGAACAGCTCGAGAAGCTCGACACTTCACTGCGACAGCAAGCTATCCAGGTAAGCACCACAGAGGCAGAGTTTCAGGAGGCTGCCGGCAAGCGGCGTGAGTTGAGAAAGAAGCTGGAGGAGAGTCGTGAGCGACGTGCGGAAGTAGGGGCCATGCTGGAGCGATTTGCCCTTCTGGACAGGCACTATGTGTCCGATATCGAACGGCTACGCGGCATCGAAGAAGGCGGAACATTGTTCAATGTGCTCGGCGCTGGTGATTGTCCGCTTTGCGGTGCCACACCGACCCATCACCGTCCTGACGCTGACTGCAATGGAGACACAGTCGCAGTCGTTCAGGCGGCCCGATCCGAAATCGCCAAGATTGCAGTGCTACGTGCAGAACTGGCAAAGACGGTTCGTGACCTTGAGCGCGAAGGGGCTAGCTTTGATCGAAGGATGCCAGCTGCTATCGAGGAGCTAACGTCGATTTCCGAGTCTGTTGAGGAGTTGATTTCGCCAAAGCTCTCGACCCTCCGGAGGTCCTACTCTGAGTTCGCTGATAAGCGGGCCGAGGTGCGCGAGGCGCTTGCTCTCTATGCCACGGTGCAGGACATGGAGCGTCGATACGCGGATCTGGAGAAGGATTCTGACGATGCGAAGAGCGACACGTCCGGCAGCACGGAGATCTCAACCACGGTGACCCACGCTTTCGCCAAGACTGTTGAGAAGATCCTGGCGGATTGGCACTTTCCCGGCTCGGGGGACGTGCACTTCGATACCAAAGCCCGTGATCTGGTCATTGGCGGAAAGTCACGTAGCGCTTTCGGCAAGGGGTTCCGAGCCATCACCCATGCGGCCTTCACCGTAGGGCTTCTTGCTTTCTGCCGGAAACATCGCACACCCCATACTGGCTTCATCGTTCTCGACTCCCCTCTGCTCGCCTATCGAAAGCCGGATGGGACAGAGGATGATCTGAGAGGCACTGATCTCCAGGAGCAGTTCTATGCTTACTTGGAAGCGTTGCCCAGCAACACTCAGGTCATCGTGGTCGAAAATATCGATCCACCCGAGGCGATCATGAGCCTTGAGCAGTCGTTGATGTTCAGCAGAAACCCCCATCATGGTCGCTATGGCCTATTTCCTTTCAGCGGGGATCTCACTGCCGACGACCAACCATTGCTACTAGAGTCAGACCAATAGCCGCATCTACGCTGGCCGTCGTCCGCGAGCGTTATCGTTCAAACAGTGCCGTTCTCAGGTGCTCGTGGCTGATGGCGAGCCGGCAAAATGGCTAGATTGAAGACGTTTGTCACTTCAATACTGCTCGATAGCAAATCGGGTCGAGCGAAAAGGTCGACAGGAATTCCTTGCTGGTATACGTGTGCAGTTGAGGCGTGCTATGCACATCCGTGACCATGCACATCAGCCAAGTTGAATCGCGGTCGCCCAGCGCAGCCTTTCGTTCGTTCGCGGTGACGTATGCGTAAGGGACAGCGCTCCCAGTTCCCTTGACTTCAATCCTCAGGATCGTTTTCCCGCGACGCGCTTCGAGATCGAAGCCAACATGTTCGGATTCGCGGCTCTTTACGGCATAGCCATTTTTCTTATAGTGGTTCGTGACGAAGTCTACCGCTGCTTTTTCGGCCTTGCGCCGTGTCTCACTATCGGGAAATCCGGTGCCGGAGCTTTCCCGTTTCAGCGATTCCGCGTCGCTTTGCGTGGCTTCGATGAACTTGAGCAGCTTTGTGAGCAGCCGGCGATACTTGCTCGGCGTGCCTGGGATCTGCAGGTAGCAGCAGGAGCCGGACCTTACGGGTGATGCGAAAGCCTCTGACCGAAGTTCTGGCGGAATAAACAGCGCCGATTTGGCGGAGACACAATACGAGATATCTTCGTCGCCCACGTCGAACCCGACGTATTCTCCGCTGAACGTGGCGTCGTAGTAGACCCCGACCACGCGAACACCCTTGGTGCCTGGCTTCTTCGCCACCCAGATGACGGTCCAGCCACTTGGTTGGGTTGGCTTCGGGCCAGGCGGTGGGCAGTAGCCGTGATAGACGCCACGTCTCGACGCGAAGTTATACTTTTCATGGCCGCTTTTCGGGCCATGCTTTTTTAGGTAACCGAAGTTTCCCGATATGGGGTCACCGTCGTAGAACTCACTCCAAGCAGTCTTCAGGAGCACTACTTTGCCGTACTGCGCCGCTATGCTCATGTCTCACTCCCGAGAGTGTTTTGAGGTAATCGAGTCTTGTTGTACGAAGGCGATTGCGGAGCAGTATGGCTGAGCACTCGATGGTTCACCATACAGTATGCCGTTCTCACGCCTCAGCCTGCGCTTACTTTGATTTCTCTGATCGGGCGGATTGATGTCTCGAGAGCGCGTTTGGGGCATGCCGGGTCACTTCAGTTTTCTATCGATCGCTTTGCCTGCTTGCCGTAGGCGGACCGCCGCCGCCCGTACTGCTAAAAATTGTCTTTCTTTTTCCTTGGTCTTCCAAATGATACCGGTTGGTCGTGTGCATTCAACTACACCGCTGCTCCCGTGTCGTACCGTGGCTAACGCACTTCGCCGATATCGATGCGGTGATTTTCGCAGGGACGAAGTTTCGCGCTTAGCGATAACTCACAGCCATTCTTCTCGTCTGGGCGTTCGCGCGGTCTGCAGTTTTTACGGTGCAGAGGAACAGGCGTTGGCACGCTAGCAAGTGCGGCGGCCGCCACAACTTCAAGAGCCGATAGTTTCCGTACCGCTGCATATCGTTGTCATCGCCGCTGGCGAAGGGACGACTACGGTGGCGCCAACAAAAAGATGCTGTTCATTTAACTCGATGCACAACATTTTGTTGGATTTGCTATCAACGAAACAGATTTGGCAAAGCCTGCCGAGGAATGTATGGTGACTTGCAGGAGCTGCATGCCACGGATGGCACCTCCCAAGCACCATGACAACGAGGGGAGGGCGCAACTATGGCCGCGACGAACCAATGCAGGCTTGCCAAGCGAACCGCTCACGACGATCTGGTTCGACGCGCCCTTCGCTCATTGGAGCGCCGCGCACGCCGCCCCGGCGTACTGCTCAACAAACCTTCGGTAGTCGCCGACTGGTTCCGCCTGCGCCTCGCCGAGCGCGAACACGAAGTGTTCGCTGCCGCATGGCTCGACCAGCACCACCGGCTGATCGCGTTCGAAGAGCTCTTCCGCGGCACGATCAACGGCGCTCCCGTTCCGGTACGCGAAGTCGTCAAGTCCGCGCTGCGCCACAATGCCGCGGCTGCGCTGTTTGCGCACAATCATCCTTCAGGTGGGAACTGGCCGTCGTCGGCTGACGTCGCGATCACTCGCGAAATAAGCAAGGCGCTTAGCTTGATAGATGTCGTGACCCTTGATCATTTCGTCGTGACTGCTACCGATCCGCCCGCGTCTGTCAGCGCCGTCGCACCCGACGCTCTGCAATGCTTCAGCATCGACCACCTGATTCGGGCACCCGAAAAGCGAGTCGCGCCGGGAAAGCCGAAGAGTAAGCGCCGGGAGACGCTGGCGGCGAAGAGCCCGTTACCGCAATCCACAGGCTGAGAAGCTGCGCCGTACCGGATGAGACTGGTCGAACATTGTTGGAGCAACGGCGACATGCCGTGAGAGGTCAGTCACGGTAGCGGCACACGCCCTTCAGGTTACTGGGGTAAGCGATGGCACTGGTTCGACGCGAACGTATCCTGGTCCTGGCGAAAACGTATCCTTCGCCCAGCGCCAAGCATGTCGAGACGTCCTGCGTTGCTGGCATCAACCAGGACGGGGCGATGCGTCGCCTCTATCCCGTGCCGTTTCGCATGATCGAACAGGATCAGCAGTTCAAGAAATGGCAGTGGATTGAGGCGGGGTTAGAGAAGGCGGCTGCCGATCATCGCCCCGAGAGCCACAAGGTCGACATCGGGACACTGGTGACCAAGGATGAGGTTACACCCCGACAGAACTGGGCCGAACGCCGCGAGTGGATGGACAAGATGCCCACGTTCGGCAGTTACGACGAGATCGAGCAGGCTCGTCAGGATTGCGGGGCTTCGATCGCACTGCTACAGCCGAAAAGGGTGCTGGGCCTTGAGATCAAAGACGCCCGTCACAGAGAGTGGACGGATGAAGAAAGGGAAAAATTGACGCGTGCCCAGATGCAGGGCGATCTGTTTTCCGAGTTGCAGGCCAAGCAGCAGGTAAGAGAGCTGCGCAAGTTGCCTTTTGACTTCTACTATTCCTGTGTCTGCGACACGCCGGAAGGCGAGAAGCCCTTCAAGCACAAGATCGTTGATTGGGAGGCCGGGGTACTGTTCTGGAAAATGCACCGTCAGCATGGTGCCGATGGCTGGAAGGAGAAATTCCGCGCGAAGCTGGAAGACGACCTTATCAGCAAGGATCTGATGTTCCTGATGGGCAACCAGCACCGGTTTCCAGACCAGTGGCTGATCATCAGCCTGTTCTACCCGCCTAGGCGAAACCCAGCTGACGACTTGCAGATGCCTTTGCTCTAGCCGCTATGTGCTCGATGTTCGCTCCGCAGTGCTTGCTCACTGCGTCCGCCACCATGGAGCGGTGGCAGTAGTTGAAGTCGGCTTCGTAGCACAGCAGTGCGCATGTCGATGACTGCACAAGTTCAGCCAGCTCGCCGATGGCAACGCTCTGCGCTTTCAGGTGTTTGAGGAAGCTCGAGGTATACCGCTTCCAGTCCCCATCTTCCCGGTAGCCGTCGCGCACAGGCTTCGGGCAGCCCAGATCGACCATATGAACGTAATCGAGGCCGGAAAGGCTGAGCATGCTGGCCAGCGCCTTCTTCGAAAAGCCAGGTTTACGAGACAGCGGCAGCTCGCGGATGTCCACGACGGTGCCGACACCATGCCGAGCGAGCAACGACACGAAGGCATCAATGTCCAGCCCTTCGTAACCGATTGTAAAAACAGTCATTCTTCGCCGCTCCCGCTGAGGGGGCGATTTTACCGGACGTCGACCTGGAGAGGCACCTCTTCCTGAAGTTGGCCGCATGGGCAACTCGGACTGTCGGTCTACGGCCGCGTGCTGGCGTTGCAGGCTCTCTATTCGGTTCTGGTCCATCGATCTGATGAAGATCGATGGACCAGAACAATCCAGTCGCCACGGTTTTCTACATTGCGCGGCCGCTCAACTCACTCAAACCCATCCCTGAAAATAGCCCCATCATCAAACAACCCCACCAGCACCGGATCATGGTCCGAAGCGCGGTACGGGCTCGCCGCCATCACCAGCGTGCGCGGCGGGGTCAGCGTTGAACCGTTGGGCTCTTCTTCATAGGCGGCTTCGCCGGTGTCGCGGACGTCGTCGTTGTAGTCGAGTTGCGGCAGTTCGTCGGCGTTGATGTGCCAGGGGGCGATGCCGACGACCTGGGGTGCGAGGCTGGCGCTGGCCAGTGCGTAGTCGAGGTGGCCGAGCTGGCCGTCGAACAGGTAGGAATAGGCGTCGGGGCCGCCGAGGGCGCTGAGCAGGTCGACGTAGCCGGCGCTCGCGAGGGTCGTGATCGGCGTTTCTTTCGCATAGGCGTTGTAGTCGCCGAGCAGTCGGGCTCGGGCCAGAAGAGTCCGGTGTCCGTCGGCTCTGTGGAAGTGAGGATTTGCGGCGGTGCTTGGAAATCGGGGTCCGATGTTGTCGGCGACCCGCTCGGCTCGGCAACAGCCGGGTACGGCCAGCAGCGGACACCGAATTCGATGTGACAGGCTGATGCTCAACCAGAACATCGACGCCAGCAACGCCAGCGGACTCGTCGGCTACGAGAGCCCGTCGCAGTTCAGCCGGGAATACAGCCGCGTTTTCGGCGAGCCGCCGCCGCGCGATGCAAAACGACTGCGGGCATTCTGAGAATTCAGCGGCCGCTTTGGGTTGGAAACACAAGTGCGCGTGTTCTCAGCCGTTGCCGCCTACCGAACACCGGGGTAGGATTTAATCCTACTGCCGCCAGAGCGAAGTACGATGCGGACCACCCAACAACTCAGCATCACGCTGCCGAACGAAATGGCCGATGTCGTCAAGGCAAAGGTTCGGGCCGGTGAATATGCCAGCGAGAGCGAGGTCATTCGCGATGGGCTGCGCGTACTGCTTGCGCGCGATCGGGCGGTCGACGCTTGGCTGCACAACCAAGTCGGGCCAGCGTTCGACGCGCTGAAGGTGGATCCCGCACGGGCCGTCACTCCTGATGCGGTAAGAGCACGTCTTGCCACTGAGCGCCGCAAGTCACGGTGAATTACCGGATTGTCTTCGCGCCTGAGGCCGAGGAACAGCTCGCGGCCTTGTACCGGTACATAGCGTCTGCGTCACACGCCGAAGTCGCCGATCGCTTCACCGACGGCATCATTCAGTTCTGCGAGAGCCTCTCAACCTTTCCGCGACGCGGCAACAAACGTGACGACGTCCGTCCAGGCCTGAGGGTCACTCATTATCGCAAGCGCGTTGTTATCGCCTTCATGGTGGACGCGGGTGTGGTGTCCATCCTCGGCGTCTACTACGGCGGCCAGGACTACGAAACGATGCTGCCAGACGAGGGAGAACCGTAGGCGGACGGCGCTTTCTCCGAGTCCTACGCATTTCGAACGGGGTCGTAGCGATACAGCATCACGCCAAGAGCGAGGAACGTGTGCCGCAAGCGACGCGTCCCAAGCCATTGTGAGCGGCTTACATAACTGAGCCCCCGGCTTTTGCCGGGGGGCTCACTTCCGTGGATCTGGTGAAGATCGATGGACCAGAACAAACCGGCCGCCACGGTTTTCTATATCGCGCGGCTACTCAACTCACTCAAACCCATCCCGAAAAATCACCCCATCATCGAACAACCCCACCAGCACCGGATCATGGTCCGACGCGCGGTACGGGCTTGCCGCCATCACCAATGTGCGCGGCGGGTTCAGCGTTGAACCATTGGGCTCTTCTTCATAGGCCGCTTCGCCGGTGTCGCGGACGTCGTCGTTGTAGTCGAGCTGCGGCAGTTCGTCGGCGTTGATGTGCCAGGGGGCGATGCCGACGACTTGCGGCGCGAGGCTGGCGCTGGCCAGGGCGTAGTCGAGGTGGCCGAGCTGGCCGTCGAACAGGTAGGAATACGCGTCGGGGCCGCCGAGGGCGCTGAGCAGGTCGACGTACCCGGCACTCGCGAGGGTGGTGATCGGCGTTTCTTTCGCATAGGCGTTGTAGTCGCCGAGCAGCAGGATGTCGGGATCGTTGGCGGCCGGTACGACGGTAGTGTCGATCCACGTGAGCAGGCGGCTGGCCTGCTGGGTGCGGCGCGACGCGTAGCAGCCCTGGCCGTCGCCGCTGTCGGCGTTCGCGCCGCTCGCACTGGAACAGCTCTTGGACTTGAAGTGGTTGACGATCGCGGTGAAGCGTTGGCCGAAGGCCGGGTTGCCGGTTTCGACGACGTCGAAGGTCTGCGCGAGTGGTGGGCGGTTGTGGATCGTGTCGTTGTCGACGAGCGTGCCGCCGACTGGCGACAGCACGCCGCTGCGGTAGATCAGCTGGTTGCGGATGGCGTCGGTGCCGAGTGCTGCGCCGGTGCCGGCGACGACGTACGGATGGGCGCCCCCGCAGCGCGCGTTGACGGCGCCGAGCAGGTTGTCGATGGTCGCGGACGTCGTGGCGTTTTCCAGTTCGACGAGGCCGACGACATCGGCGTCGAGTCCGCACAGCACGATGGACGTGCGTTCGCGCTGGCGGTCGAGTTCGTTGCTGTTGTCGGCGCCGCGGCAGTCCTGGCTGCTGCTGGGACCGCAGGGGCCCGAGGAGTTACTCGACGTCGTATCCAGCGTGGTGAAGTAGTTCAGCACGTTGACGCTGGCGGCCGTGATCGCGCCGCCGACATCGGGTGCCGTGGCGCTGCGCGGATTGACCGGCGTGAACACCGCCGGTGTGGCCTGGGTCGGGCGGATGCGCCAGGCATCGGTGCCGGTGAAGCCGGCGAAGGACCAGTGCAGCACGCCGGTCAGGTTGTCGATGCGGTCGCCGCCGCGGAAGAAATCGCTGCCGTGAGTGCCTGCGGAAAAGCCGCCGTTGGCTTGCGGATGAAACAGGTACTGCGCGCCGTCGGCCAGGGTCAGTGGCCAGTTTTCCACATTGTTCTCGTCGTCGAGCGTCACGCGGCGGCGTGCGAGCGCGGCGAGGTGCGCGGTGTAGCCGGCGACGCCGGGCGCGTTGTCCTCGGTGAACTGGCGCGGACGGCCGCCCTGGTACAGCTCGATCTGTCCGTAGCGCGCAAGCTCGAAGTATTCCGATACAAACAGCGCGTCGCTGAAGCGCACCAGCATGCCTTCGCGCGCTTCGTAGAACGCATCGACGTCGCCGGCGACGGGCAGGGCGATGGCCGCCGGCGTGATGTCGCCGAGGCGGTTGCCGGCATCGGTGATTGCGACGGCACCGGCGGTGCTCGCGGTGATCTCGGTCAGGCCGAAGAATTCGCTGACCAGGCCGGTCACGCGCACGCGCTGGCCTTCGCTCACGGCGGTGGGGCACGCGGCGCAGTAGACGAAGAGGCCTTCGGAGGTGAGCGGATCGGCGTCGGCATCGGCGTCTTCCTCCTGCACGAAGAAGCCCGACAGCTTGCTGCTGCCCTGGTAGCTGCCGGTGACGATGCCTTCGACGGTGACGCTGGTGCCGGCGCCGATCGGCGTGGTCGCGCCGTTGCCCTGCACATCGTGGATCTTGGCGAGCGGCAGTGCGTCGTCGTTGACGATGGTGCCGGTGGCCTCGCCGTCGGCGATGACGGCGTTGAGCGGATTGCTCAGCGTCACGCGGAAATTCTCGTCGGGCTCGCCGCTGGTGTCGCCGTTGATGACGACATCGAAGGTCTTGCTGGTCGCGCCTGCGGCGATGGTCTGCGCGGTCAGCGCGTTGGCGACGTAGTCCGATGGCGCGGTCGCGCTGCCGTCGCTGGTCGCGATGTCGAACGTCACGCCACCGGTCGGCGCGGGCTGCGACAGGCTGATGGTGAAGGTGAGGGTCGACGTGCCGCTGTTGCCTTCGTCGCGGCTCGCGTCGGCGATGCTCAGCGTGGTCTGTTGCGGTCCGCTGCCCTGCGGCGTGACCGAGAGGCTGTCGATCGCCAGGCCGTGGTCGGCGCCGCCGTGATCGGGATCGGACCAGCGCAGCAGGATTTCGCTGCCATTGGGCAGGCTGATGCCGCTCAGCGTCGCGCTGCGCGTCTGCTGGTTTGCGGCGAGATTGCCGTTCAGTGCAGCGGCGCTGCCGCCGGTGACGGGACTCGTGACATCGAGGGCCGCGACCGCGGTGCCGGTGCTCTGGAATTCGGCGAGCGTGCCGCTGAAGCTCGGCGCGATCGCATAGGAAAACGCGATCGACTGCGCGGTCGCGGCGCTGTTGCGCCATTGCTCGCCGGTGTAGGTGATGGCGAGCGCGGTGATGGTGGAGCCGGTCGTGTTCTTCAGCCGCAGGCCCCAGAACAGGCTGCCGACGGCGGCGTTGCCGGAGCCGACCGAACCGAGCGCGCGATCGGCGTTGCCGGATGCGCCGTAGCTGTAGAGATTGCCCGCATTGTTGGCGCCGGTGTCGGCGACGAGGTTGCTGCCGCTGCCGGTGCGTGCGTGATACCAGCCGGGCAGCGTGGTGTTGTTGGCCCATACGGCGGTGCCGCTGGCGGGCAAGGTGTCGAAGTTCTGCGTATACGCGGTGCCGAGCGTGGTCAGCGCGACCTGGGCCGATGCGGGCAGCGCGGTGAAGGCCAGCAGGCTGCAGATGGCGAAGGCCCGCGTGTGCGGGTGTCGTCCGGATTTCATGGCGCACTATCCCCTGAAGAGTGTCGACGAGGCGGCGTCGCATGCGCGCCGTCATGGCGCGGATAGCAATGGCCGCTCGATGGCAGCATGGGAGGCCGCGGCGACATGCGGGTGACACCGGGATGATCGGAATCCGTCAATGGATTGACGGCAGGCTTACGCGGGGTCGCGCACGAGGGAGAGGCGCGTCAGGAGAAACGACCCGCCCGTGTCACGTGCGGCGCGCCAATGCCCGTCGTGCACGGCTGAGCCCCGGCATATCGCCATCGATGCGGTCGATGAACGGGCAGCGTTTCCGGAATGCTTCTCCGCGAGCCCGTTCAACGGCTCGCTGGTCGCCCTGTCAGCGGCTGCCACCGTACGCCATTCGGGTCGCCGTTCGAGACGCTGGCGACTCCGGAGAATCGCTATACGCCGAGCCCTTGCCGCAACGGCTCCAGCCAGTGTGCATACGCCTGCCACCGGCCCACACTCGCGCGATTCACGCTGCTGCGCGCCTGCACGGAACTCAGCGTCGTGATCGACCGTGCGCGCCAGCGCGCGGGATCGATGACGCCGTCGTCCCAGGCCAGTCCGCAGAAGCCGAACACGCGGCGCGAGGTTTCGTGCGGATCGGTGACGAGATCCTCGTAGGCGACATCGAGCACGAAGCCCGGAAACGCGGCATGCCAGTGGGCCATGAGGTCGCGATACAGGCCGTGGTAGTGGGCGAGGTCATCCATGCCATTGGCGTGGGCGACGGCTTCGGGAAAGTGTTCGCGCAGGTTGGCGAAGCAGACGTCCAGGGGATCGCGGCGCAGGTGCAGCACCTTGGCGTCGGGGAACGCGTGGCGGATCGCGCCGATGAGCTGGAAGTGGTCGGGCCGTTTCTCGGTGACGTGGGTGGCGCTGCCGATGGCGTGGTGCCCTTCGGCCATGAACTGTTCGCGGACGCGGTCGTAGTCGAGCTGCGGCAGGCGTCGCGCGAGCGGTTCGTCGATGAGGGTAGGGCAGTAGTAGTCCGCGGCATGGCGCAGCGCGGCGGTGAGGCGCGGCGATTCGCCGTAGCTGTGCACGCTGGCGTGCGCACCGATCATGCTTTCGAGCAGGGTGGTGCCGGAGCGGTGCAGGCCGACGATGAAGATCGGGATGTGATCGGTGCGCGGGGTGCCGGACGCGGTCGTGGTCTGCGTCTGCGGCGCTGCGGCGGGCGCGTCGATGGGTTGCTTGAGCAGTGCGAACAGGCGCTCGTGCCGTGCGCGATCGTACGGCGCGCGCGCGCGGACCGATGCGCACGCGGCGGACAGTGCTTCCCACGCGGCGTCGGAGTCGCCGAGGTCGTCGAGCTCCTTGAACAGCGCGTACAGCAGCAGTTCGCGGTCGCGCGGATCGAGCGGGCGCTGCAGGCGCTCGCGCAGCACGGCGACGTGGTTGGCGTCGGCGGTCTGACGGCGCAGGCGCGATTGCAGCCAGTAGCCCATCGCCGATTCCTGCGGGGTGCCGAGCACCTGGTCGAGGTCGGCGCGGGCGTCGTCGAAGGCACCGGCGTACTGGTGGATCAGCGCGCGATTGACGCGGCACACGCCGTCGTCGGGCGCTGCGGCAACGGCGGCAACGGCCCAGTCGCGGGCGAGGGCGTGCGCGCCGATCGCGCTGAGCGCAGCGGCCGTGCGTGCCTGGTCGGCGGGCGCGAGTACGGCGCGCTGCGGATAGGTCTGCGCCCAGTGCGCGAGTGCGTCGTGTGCGACGAACAGGCGCAAGCCTTCGACGACTTCGGGAGCAAGCAACGGTGGCACGGCGCGTTCGCGCACGGCAGCGAGGAATCGGTTGCGCGCGTTGACGTAGCGACCGCCGAGCAGTTCGACGCGCGCGCGCAGCAGTTCCGGTTCGATGTCGTGCGGCGACTCGGCCTGCCAGCTGTCGAGAATGACCAGGGCCGCATCGAGGCGGCCCTGGCTGACATGTCCGTCGAGGCGACGGCGGCGACGTTCGTCGCGCATGGTGCGGCTAGTGCTACGTGCTCAACGGCGCGGCGGCGCCGCAAGCGCGGCGCTTTCGCCCGGGTTGCGCGTCGTCGGCGATGGCGATGCGCTGGCCGGCCGGGACACAGGCACATCGGCATGCTGCTCGAAGTCGTCCTTGAACAGCGCCACTTCGGTCAGCAGCGACACGCGCGGCACGCGCTGGAACGTGGGGCCGAAGGTCGACAGGTTGGCCCAGTCGCCACTCGGGCTGGTCGGCCAGTTCACCCAGTTCGCGGTATCGACGTAGCGGCCCAGGCTGAGCTGCAAGGGCATCGCGCTGCCGCCGGTCGGTTCGACCACGCTGACGAAATACGTGCCCGGCGCGAGCGTCTGCGGCCCACCGGCGAACTTCACGTCGTAGACGCCGCCGATGTAGGTGCTGACGATGGCCTGTGTCGTGGCGATCACCGCGGCCGGCTTGCCGTTGACGCCGGTGGCGCGCAGGTTGGCGACCACGTTCTGGCCCGGCCAGGTGCTCGGCGGATCGGGCGGCGGCGGATCGCTCACGGGACCCATCGCAAAGCGGATGCCCTCGAACGTGGCGGTCTGGGTCAGGGTGTACGAGGTGCCCAGCTCGCCGCCGTTGCCCGCACCGATGCCCAGCGTGCCGGACACGGCGCCTTCGTGGCGGCTCCATTCATTGCCGCCGATCGTGGTCACGGACGCGGCCAGCACGTTGTTCAGCGGGTCGGTCTCCTGCGCGTTCTGGTCCGACGTGGCGGTATACGTCACGCCCCAGATGCCTGGTGTGGACAGCACCGCCGGCGGCGTGAAGGCGATGGTCTGCGTGGTGCCACCGGTCAGGGTAGGGATGCTCGCGGCGGTCAGCGGCGCACCCGACGGCGCGCCGTCGAGCGAGGGCTGCGCGGTTGCCGCGACATTCGTCAGCGTCGTGCCGCCGACATTCCGGACCAGGACCTTGTAGTTCGCATCGACGCTGATGCCTTCGGGCACGCGGGGATATTCCACCGCGAACGGTGGCGTGGCCGCCAGGGCCGCGAGATCGACACTGTTGCTGGCGACCATGACATCGTCCACGACCAGAACGAACTTGTCGGTCGACGTGAGGCGGAAGCCGACATAGATGGTCTGGTTCGCGTACGGCGTCAGATCTACGGAACGGTTGGTCCAGGCGGCCGCCTCGGCGGCATTGGAGTACACGACGGTGCTGTTCGTGATCTGGTTGCCGATCACGCCGGTGCCGCCCGTGGGGACAGTCGGTGCGGTCATGACGCGTACTTCGTAGCCGTCGGGATAGACCGGGTCGTAGTTCTTGGCACGCCAGGTCAGGGAGGTGCCGATGGCGGGGATCGGGCCGATGGCGGGCGTCCACATCCAGTCGTTCGCTGCACCGGCGGGGGTGTACCACGACGTGGCGAAGGCGACGCAATTGGTGACGTCGGTCTGGAAGTCCTCGCGGACTTCCCAGGCTTCGTTGATGTAGGAGACATTGGCCGCGGGCGTGCGGTTGTCGACGTTGCGCAGCAGCCATCCGCTCGGGAAGGGATAGGTGCCCGCGCCGCCGGGACCGCTGCAGCGCAGTACGGGCTGCTGGGTATCGGGATCGATACGGGTCTGGAAGTCTTCGAGATACAGCGTGGCTGCCATCGACGATGACGAGAACGCGAGAGCGACGGCGGTCGCCAAGGCATGGCGACGCAACGAGTTGGACATGGATAACCCCTGGATGTGGACGGTCGAACGCGCAGCGGCCCGTCTCTGGCGGCCGGTTCCGATGGATGTCCACGCTCGCGGGCTGAAGGCTCGAATGGACGCTCCGGCGCGTTCCGCCCGGAAGCTAGCAGGAAAACAGCCGTACGCGTATGGGACCAAAGGCGGGTAGGGATTTGCGGCTCTGCTTTCGACAGTCGCCGATGGTGCACGTCCCGACACGCGGCGTGCTTTTGCGGCGGCGCGTTGCAGAACGGCCCAGGCGCCGTACTTGCGCGGGCACGATCGCAGCCGGTTGGCGGACGCACACCACGCCGCTGCTGCGGGTCACACCGTGGTCACGTTCATCTGTGCCGCACGGCGCGTCGGGCTCACGCCGCGTCGCGCGCCAGGATGCCGTCGATCGCGGTGCGGAATACCTCGGTGCCGGGCCAGCTCGTGATGCGGCCGAGGCGCTTGCCGTGGGCGAAGACGAAGAAGGTCGGTATGCCGTGCAGACCAAAGCGCGTGGCCATCGCTTCGTCGTCGTAGACATTGCAGTGCAGCCAGCGCACCTGAGGCCAGTTCAGGCGTTCGGGCCGGGCCAGCATCGCGCGCTTGGCGATATCGCAGTTGGGGCAGTCGCGCCCCCAGAGAAACAGCACGTCGAGCGCCGCGCTGCCGTCGGCGAGCACGGCATCGAGTTCGCCGCTGTGCACGCGCCGCATCGCGAAGCGGTCGAAGAAATCGGGGACGGTGGTGTCGGTCATGCGGTTCCTCGCGTCGCGCCCCAGCTTTTGTTCACTTTTGCTTCGTCGGCCGCTTCCAGCTGGGCCGGCTTTGCTGACGCGCGCGCCCCACCGTGAGCTCGTTGTCGGGTGCGTCCTTGGTGATGACCGAGCCGGCGCCGATGGTCGCGTTCGTGCCGATCGTGACCGGCGCGACGAGTGCACTGTTGGAGCCGATGAAGGCGCCGTCGCCGATCGTCGTCGTGGATTTGTTCACGCCGTCGTAGTTGCAGGTGATGGTGCCTGCGCCGACGTTGACGCCGACGCCGATGACTGCGTCACCGAGATAGCTCAGGTGGTTGGCCTTGCTGCCGCTGCCGAGCACGGCTTTCTTGGTCTCGACGAAGTTGCCGATGTGCACGCCGGCGGCGAGATCGGTGCCGGGGCGCAGGCGTGCGTACGGTCCGATCAGGCAGGGGCCGTGCGTCACCACGCCGTCGAGGTCGCAGTGCGCGTGGACGCGGGTTCCCGTGGCCAGCGAGGAATCCTTGATGCGGCAGAACGGGCCGATGCTGACGTCGTCGCCCAGCTGCACGCTGCCTTCCAGGATCACGTCGACGTCGATCTCGATGTCGCGGCCGACGGTGACGCTGCCGCGCAGGTCGAAGCGCGACGGATCCGCGAGGCGCACGCCGGCACCGCAGAGCAGGCGTGCCTGGCGTCGCTGGTAGTGGCGTTCGAGCTCGGCGAGCTGCCACGGATCGTTCGCGCCGAACGCTTCGTGCGGATCGGTGCAGATGGCGCAGGCGGTGGGGTCGCCGTCGGCAGCGGCGAGCGCGAAGACGTCGGTGAGGTAGTACTCGCGCTGCGCGTTGTCGTTGCTGATGCGTGCGAGCCAGTCGCGCAGATGTCGCGCGGAGGCCGCGACGATGCCGGTGTTGACGAGGCCGATGGCGCGCTGTTCGTGGCTGGCATCCTTTTCCTCGACGATGGCGCGGACCTGGCCGAGCCCGTCGCGCACGATGCGGCCGTAGCCGCTGGGGTCGATCAGGTCGGCGGCGAGTACGGCGAGGTTCGCCGCGGACTGCGCGAGCGGACGCAAGGTGGTGGGCGTGATCAGCGGCACGTCGCCGTAGAGCACGAGCACGCGCGCGTCGTCGGGAATCGGCGGCAGGGCGAGCCTCACGGCGTGGCCGGTGCCGTGCTGTTCGGCCTGCAACACCCAGGTCAGGTCGGTCGCGTCGGCGAACGCGGCCTGCACCTGGTCACCGCGATGGCCGTAGACCACATGGATCGCGGCCGGCGCGAGCGCGCGTGCGCTGTCGATCACCTGCGCGAGCATGGGCCGCCCGGCCAGCGGCAGCAGCACCTTGGAGCGGGCGGATTTCATGCGTTTGCCTTCGCCGGCGGCGAGGACAATGACGTGCAATGGTGCGGACATGGTCGGCCTCGAAGTCATGGCGGCAGCCGGGTGGCGAGGATTATTGCAGGCCGGCGGCGCGCAGTTGCGTCAAGCGCTCGCGGATCGCCGCGGCGCTCGCGGCCGGGCCGAAATCGCGCTGCAGCGTGTGCCGCGCGGCGTCGCCGACGCGGCGCGCCTCGGCCGGATCGGCGGCGAGCCGGCGCAGATGCGCGGCGGCGGCCGCGATGTCGGGCTCGGCCCAGTGCTGGGCGTGCCAGTCGGGATATTCGCCTTCGGCCACGGGCACGAGCCGGTACGGCACGAGGCAGCTGTTCGATGCGTGCATGAACTGCAGGTTGCCCGAGTACGCGGTCGCCACGACGGGCTTGCCCTGCGCCATGCACTCGGCCAGGCCCAGGCCGAAACCTTCGGAGCGATGCAGCGAGACGTAGGCGTCGCAGCACGCCTGCAGCGCCCACATGCCTTCGCGATCGAGAAAGCCGTCGCGCACTTCGATGCGATCGTCGCCGGCGGCGGCGTCGACGAGCACGCGCAGCGCGGCGGGCAGGCGCTGGCCGTTGATGGTCTTGAGCAGCAGGCGCACATCACGGCGTTCCGGCGGAAACGCGGCGCGGAACGCGGCGATTGCCGCCTGCGGGTTCTTGCGCGTGATCCAGGAATTGAAGTCGAAGCTCGCGAGCACGACGAAGGCGTCATCGGGCAGATCCAGCGCGCGCCGCGGCAACGGCGGCTGCGCGGGTTGTCGCAGTGCGACCGGCATGACCTGCACCGGCTTGTCGGTGCACGCCGCGATGGCGTCGCGCACGAATTCCGACAGCACCCAGATCTCGTCGACGAGATCGAACGAGCCCAGCCAGCGCTGCGGAAATCGCTCGAGCTCCCAGAACCAGCAACCGATGTTGTAGCGGCCGGCGAATGCCGATGCGCCCAGGTGTGCGTGCACCACCGGCATCTGGTCGGCATTGATGCAGAACAGGTTGATGTCCTGCGGCATGCGTTCGTCGAGAAAGGCATCGAGGCGCCGGTCCTGCTGCCGGCTCGCGATGCCGATCTCGAAATTGCGCACGCTGAAGGGCAGCTGCGCATGCTGCAGCACGCTGGCGTAGTTGCGCAGGATCTCGGCCACGCCGAATTCGCCGCGCGCATAGCCGATCAGGTTGACGCCGTCGCACGCGCTGGGTGGCGCGACGGGCGCAGGCGCCGTGGTTTCCGGCACGGCCGGTACGAAGGCCTCGCGTTCGAGTCCGCGGCGCAGGCGGTGTCGCCAGGCCGCCGGCACCGTGCGGTACAGCGCGAGCGCCCAGCGGTGGCGGCAGCTCCAGTCGATCAGGGCGAGGCTCAGCGCGCTCAGGCGTGGCCAGGCACCCGCGGCGCGCATGCGGCCGGCCGCGTCCCAGTGCGGCGCCGAGGCGTGTATCCCCTGGCTGAAGGCGACGCGCACCGGTTCGATGTGGCGCGCGGGAATGCCGAATTCGCGCGTGGCGCAGCGCAAGTACCAGCGGATGAAGCCTTCGCGGCCTTCGCGTTCGCCCAGATCGAATGCGGCGTGCAGGTCGGGCCGCAGGCGCCAGGCGGCGTACATCAGGCGCGTGATCGGCGCGTCGGCACGCGCGGCGATCTCGTCGCAGGGTTCGTCGTAGCGCTCGCGTGACATGTGCCAGGGATCGGCGACGGCCTGGGCGCAGCCCTTGTCGAAGTGGTGGCGGTAGACCGCGCGTAGCGGTCGCGTCACCGCTTCGCCGTCGGCGAACGCGCCGAACGCGTAGGGAATGAGCCGATACCGCGCGTGGCCATTGGCACGCAGGCGCTCGAGATAGTCGTCGTAGAGCGTCCGCAGTGCGCCGAGGTTGCTGCGGCGATAGCGGTCCTGGTGGCGCGAGAACAGCTCCGGGCGATCCACGTCGACACCGCTGAAATGCACGAACACCAGCGGGTTTGCGTTGGCGCGCCAGTGTTCGCCATCGCGATGGACTTCGCGTTGCGCGAGGTTCCAGTAGGCGAGGTTGTAGCCGTCGTCGCGCAGGATGCACACGTCCGGGAACAGGCCCGGCGCGAGATCCATCCACTTCTGGTCGGTGAACAGGCCCGCGGCGGGGTCGGCGACGCAGCCGAATTCGAGCTTGTCGGCCCACCAGGTGATGAGCCGGTCCGCGGACGCGTGTGCGCCGATCGCGACGAAGCCCAGGTTGTAGGTGCCGCTCGTGAGGATGGCGAGTTCGCCGGGATGGCGGCCGTCGGTCATCGGTGCATTGAGGTGCGGGGTCAGCACCGCGAGCGCGCCGTTTCTTTCCAGCGCCTCGGCGACCGCCTGCAGCGGCGCGAGCACGTCGATGTCCGGATCCAGGTAGACCAGTCCCTCCTGCGCATGGCGCCGGCGCAGCCAGCGGAACACGTAGGGCTTGATCGCGGTATTCAGTTCGAGGATGTCGTAGCGGAACACGAAGGCGTCGAAATCGGGCAGGCCGAGTTCGTCGATACGGATCAGGTCGAACGGCGCGCCGGCCAGGTCGGCGTCATCGTGGCCACGGTCGGCGAGCGCGACGTAGCGGCGGCTCTGCGGGTGCTGCGTGGCGAGCGACTGCATCAGGGTCAGCGCATACGCCAGGTAGTTGCGCGAGACGATGGTGAAGAAGATCACGAAGGGTCCGATTCCGCGGCAGCACTGTTGCGGCGCGAAAGAATAGCGGATCCGTTATGCTCGCGCCGCCTCCCGCGCCGGACCGCGCATGCGCCTGCATTTCCTGGAACTGGTGTGGTTCAGCACCTACGCGGAGCTTCGCGCCGAACGCTCACGCAGCTATCTGGGACTGGCCTGGTGGCTGGTCGAGCCCGCATTGATGATGGCGGCGTTCTGGCTCGTGTTCGACCGCATCCTCGGTACCGGAGGGCCGGGCTACCTGCCGTTCCTGCTGATCGGCCTCGTCGTCTGGCAGTGGCTCAAGTCCAGTGTTGTGCATGCGGGCCAGGCGATCTGGCAGAACCTTGCACTGATCCACCAGGTGCGCATGCCGGTGCTGGTTTTTCCCTTCGTGCACTTTTTGGCCGACGTGATTAAGTTCGGCGTGGTCTTCGTGCTGCTGCTGGCGGTGCTGTGGCTTGCGGGCTATCCGCCGAACGCCGCGTATCTGAGCCTGCCGCTGCTGCTGCTGTGCATGGCGCTGTGCGCGGTAGGCGGCGGCCTGCTGTTGGCCGCGCTGATGCCGCTGCTGCCGGATCTGCGCTTCGTCGTGGAACAGCTGCTCACGGTGCTGATGTTTCTTTCCGGGGTGGTGTTCGCGCTGGAACGTGTGCCGGCGCCGTACGCGGAGTGGCTGGCATGGAATCCGGTATTGATGCTGCTCGATGCGCTGCGCGGCGTGCTGCTGCACGGCCGCTGGCCCGACTGGATGGCGCTGTTGCGCGTGGCCGCGAGCGCGCTGGCGCTCGCCGCAGTGGGCGTCGTCTGTGTGCAGCGGCTGGCGCCGCGCTATCCGAAGATCGCGGTCTGATGGACAGCGTGATCAGTCTCCAGAACGTCGGCGTCGCCTTCGGCATGCAGCGGCGCCTGGGCGGTGCACGCCACTGGGCGTTGCAGGATGTAAGCCTGGAACTCGAGCGCGGCCGGCGCCTCGGCGTGGTAGGGCGCAACGGCGCGGGCAAGAGCACGTTGCTGCGCGTGCTCGCAGGGATCCTGCAGCCCGACCGCGGCCGCATCGAGCGCGCGGATGCCAGCTGCCAGTTGCTGTCGCTGTCGCTGGGGTTCGTGCCGCACCTGTCGGGGCGCGACAACGCGATCCTCTGCGGCCTGCGCCTGGGCCTGCGTCGGCGCGACATCGATACGCGGCTTGCCGCGATCCACGACTATGCCGAACTCGGCGACTTCTTCGACCAGCCGGTGGCGAGCTATTCCAACGGCATGCTGTTGCGCCTCGGATTTTCGGTCGCGCTGCAGGCGCAGCCCGACGTGCTGCTGCTCGACGAACTGCTCGCCGTCGGCGACGCGGATTTCCAGCGCAAGTCGGCGCAGGCGATCCACGAACGGATCCATGCCGGCACGACGGTCGTGCTGGTCAGTCACGATGAAGACAAGATCGCAGATCTCTGCGACTGCGTGCTGTGGATAGAGCAGGGCCGCAGCGTGATGTATGGGGATTGCGACACGGTGCTGGCGGCGTATCGCGCTGCGGCGTTGGGTTAGGGTTCGAAGCCGTCGGTGAACACCGTCTCCGTGTCGGGAACGACAAGGACCAGGTTGGCGATCGTGCCGCCCGGTAACGGCGTCGGTTGCTGCGATGGCGTGGGCGTGCAGTCGACGGGCGAGTCGATGAAGCTCAGCGAGCAGGGAAGGTCGGGCCATGGCGTGCCTGCCGTGTTCGCGAACGCCGGCTGCGGCGACGCGTACAGGCAGCAGCTCTCTGCAGGCAGTCCGCCGAGGGTGACCCGGCCCTCGGCATCGGTCTGCACTGATTTTCCGGGCAGCCGGTCTGGTGCCGGCGCGACGGCGACCGAGTAGTTCGCCGCCAGCAAGCCGCTCGCGGCGTAGACGACGCGACCGCTGAGCGGCGCGCCGCGTTCTGGCGCGCGGTCGAGGTCGCGCGGATGCGGCTGCAGGGCGAAGGCGGGCGCCGTGTAGGCAATCGTTTCCGCGTTGCAGATGCGATTCGCTCCGCCGCATTCGACGTCCTGCCAGGTGCGGTCGATCCAGCCTGCGTCGGCCTGGCGCGTTGCGATGACGACATCGTCGCCGGCAAATCCTTGGAGCGTATACCGGCCGTCGACACCGCTCGATGTGGTCTTGTCGGGCGCAAATCCCCACTGGCCGAAAATCGGCGATTGCAGCTGGCCGGCGCTGACGCGCGCGCCGGCAATCGGCAGGCCGAACGCGAACGAGGCATCGAGAAATGACGTATGCCGCGTGGCGATCTGGCCTCTGTCGAGAAGTCCGTCCTCATGCCGCGTTAGTTCGCGCTGTTCCGCGACATGACTGCTTTCCAGCATTGAACGCCGCAACGCCTGGCATGCGGCGACGTTGCAGCTCCAGGAGCTGGAACCATAGCCTCGAAGTGCAGGTGATCTCCGGGTAGCGTTTGGCCACGTGCCAGCAGGCTGAAGACCTCGTGTTCGAGCAATTGAGTTGCCTACAATCGAAGCCGGATCCTCTCGGCGCTGGACTGCCTCGGCGCAGAGCAATTCGAGCGCGCACGCGCCGCTTGAAGGGAGGACCTAGGGGCAAGGTCAGGAGAAAGCGACGATGAGTTTCGATCTACAGTTCGTATATTGCGGTCCCGGGCTCAAGTTCGACGATGAACTCCTGGAAGCTGGAATGAACTACGAAGGCCGGGCAACGGAAGAAGAGCAGTCCAGGATTCGTCGGCTTGCCGAGACTCTGGTCGAGTCGTTCGAAGGCGCGAGCTGGGGCGAAATGTCTGGCGGCATCGCAAAAGGAGCATGGGTTGAAAGCGATGAGCTTCCCGAGATAGACATTGGAGCGAAGGGGGCGTTTCTCTCGTCGAAGCCCGATCCGAACGATCCGGAGACACTCGATCTCTTCAAGAAGCTGTTGGCAGTGTTTGAGTCCTGTGGATACGTATGCGTCGACCTCCAGCGCGGGGCAGTTGTCAGGGCCAGCAGCTTCACGTTTGGCTGAGGGCCTTGAGTCAATATCCCTGGATGAGCCAATGCGCGTGCTTGACGCGGGTCAGGGATTGAAGCGGCCGCGAAAGATCCCGTCGGTTGCGGAATGGCGATGGTCAGACCGCCGAGCAAGCCGGCGGCTGCGGTTACAGCGGCGGGTGGGTGGTCGGGAAGCCGCAGGCCAACCCGTTGCTACGGCGCAGAAGATGATCAACGCAGCGATAAATCAGACGAAAAAACGCCGGCACGAGGCCGGCGTGGAGTGATGCAAAAGCGGTGCTGAATCGGTGCGCGGCGCTCGTGTGCAGGTCCGCGCTACCGTCGATGGATCAGTGCTTGAGCGCCTTGCGCAGACGCTCCAGCGCCTGCAGTTGCGCCATGGCCTGGGCGAGTTCCGCCTGAGCCTGGGCGATTTCCAGTGCGTCGGTGCGGTTGGCGAGCGCGCGCTCGGCTGCTTCCTTGGCCTTGTTCGCCGCGGCCTCGTCGAGATCCTTGGCGCGGATCGCGGTGTCGGCCAGCACGGTGACGACCTGCGGCTGCACTTCGAGAATGCCGCCGGAGACGTAGAAGAACTGTTCCTCGCCGTTTTCCAGGATCACGCGGACCTGGCCCGGCTTGAGGCGCGTGATCAGCGGCGCATGGCGCGGCGCGATGCCGAGTTCGCCGATTTCGCCGGTGGCCACGACCATCTGCGCCGCGCCGTGGAAGATCTCTTCCTCGGCGCTGACGATGTCGCAACGGATGGTGCTGGTCATATGTGCCTCGCTGGAATGCGCCGCGGTTTTTCAACGCGCGGCGCGAGTCCGGTCAATGTCGCTGCCCGATGCCGTCAAGGCCGGGATCAGGCCTTCTCGGCCATCTTCCTGGCTTTCTCGATCACTTCATCGATGCCGCCGACCATGTAGAACGCCTGCTCCGGCAGGTGGTCGCATTCGCCGTCGACGATCATCTTGAAGCCGCGGATCGTTTCCTTGAGCGAAACGTACTTGCCCGGCGAACCGGTGAAGACTTCCGCGACGTGGAACGGCTGCGAGAAGAAGCGCTCGCACTTGCGCGCGCGCGACACGGCCTGCTTGTCCTCTTCGCTCAGTTCGTCCATGCCGAGGATGGCGATGATGTCCTTGAGTTCCTTGTAGCGTTGCAGCGTGCCCTGCACCTTGCGCGCGACTTCGTAGTGGTCGCTGCCGATCACGTTCGGGTCGAGCTGACGGCTGGTCGAGTCCAGCGGATCGACCGCCGGATAGATGCCGAGCGAGGCGATGTTGCGCGACAGCACGACGGTGGCGTCGAGATGGGCGAACGTGGTCGCCGGCGACGGGTCGGTCAGGTCGTCCGCGGGCACGTAGACGGCCTGGATCGAGGTGATCGAGCCCGTCTTGGTCGAGGTGATGCGTTCCTGCAGCACGCCCATTTCCGCGGCCAGCGTCGGCTGGTAGCCCACGGCGGACGGCATGCGGCCGAGCAGCGCGGAGACTTCGGTACCGGCCAGCGTATAGCGGTAGATGTTGTCGACGAACAGCAGCACGTCACGGCCCTTGCCCGACGCGTCCTTCTCGTCGCGGAAGTACTCGGCCATGGTCAGGCCGGTCAGCGCGACGCGCAGGCGGTTGCCCGGCGGCTCGTTCATCTGGCCGTACACCATCGCGACCTTGTCGAGGACGTTGGAGTCCTTCATCTCGTGGTAGAAGTCGTTGCCCTCGCGGGTACGCTCGCCCACGCCGGCGAACACGGACAGACCCGAGTGCGCCTTGGCGATGTTGTTGATGAGTTCCATCATGTTGACGGTCTTGCCGACGCCGGCGCCGCCGAACAGGCCGACCTTGCCGCCCTTGGCGAACGGGCAGACCAGGTCGATGACCTTGATGCCGGTTTCCAGCAGCTCGTTGCTCGAGGACTGCTCGGCGTAGCTCGGCGCGGCGCGGTGGATGACCCAGCGTTCCTGCTCGCCGATCGGGCCGCATTCGTCGATGGGATTACCCAGGACGTCCATGATGCGGCCGAGCGTCTTCACGCCGACCGGCACCTTGATGCCTTCGCCGGTGTTGACCGCGATCAGGTTGCGCTTGAGTCCGTCGGTGGAGCCCAGGGCAATCGTGCGCACGATGCCGTCGCCGAGCTGCTGCTGCACTTCCAGCGTGATTTCGGTGCCTTCGACCTTGAGTGCGTCGTACACCTTCGGTACCTGGTCGCGCGGGTATTCGACGTCGACCACGGCGCCGATGATCTGAACAACTTTGCCCTGGCTCATAGGGGAACTCCGATGCTTTGAACTGTTTTACGGCGAACCCGTTGGTCTGCCGTTTGGTTGAGTTGAGAGTGAAGAGAAGTGAGAAGTGAGTGGTCGCGATTCCGCGCACGCTTACTCTTTTCTCACTTCGTTTCCCTCTTTCCTGTTTTCAGACCGCTGCCGCGCCGCCGACGATTTCCGAGATTTCCTGCGTGATCGCGGCCTGGCGTGCCTTGTTGTAGATCAGCGACAGCGATTCGATCGCCTTGGTCGCGTTGTCGCTGGCGGACTTCATCGCGACCATGCGCGCAGCATGTTCGCTGGCAAGGTTTTCCAGGGTCGCCTGATAGACCAGCGACTCGATGTAGCGCGTCAGCACGTGATCGAGGACGATTTCCGGACCCGGTTCGTAGATGTAGTCCCACTCGTGCGACGTGGTCAGGCCGTTCGACGGCGGCAGCGGCAGCAGCGTGTCGATGGTCGGCTTCTGCGTCATGGTGTTGACGAAGTCGTTGTAGACCAGCTTGAGCTGGTCGACGCGGCCTTCGGTATACGCGTCGAGCATGACCTTGATCACGCCGATCAGCGCGGCGACCTGCGGCTTTTCGCCCAGGTGCGTGGCAGAGCCGACGAGGTTGACCTTGAGCCGGCGGAAGAAGGTGTTGGCCTTCGTGCCGATCGCGATGATGTCGATCTCCACACCGCGGTCGCTGAGTTCGCGGATCTCGTTGAGCACGCGGCGGAACAGGTTCGAGTTCAGGCCGCCGCAGAGGCCGCGGTCGGTCGACACCACGATGTAGCCGACGCGCTTGATTTCCTGGCGCGCGACCATGAACGGGTGCTGGTACTCGGTGTTCGCCTTGGCGATGTGACCGATCACCTGACGCATCAGGCGCGCGTACGGACGCGAGGACTTCATGAGGTCCTGCGCCTTGCGGATCTTCGAGGCCGAGACCATTTCGAGCGCGCGCGTCACCTTGCGGGTGTTCTGCACGCTCTTGATCTTGGTTTTGATTTCTCTGCCGCCTGCCATTGTCTCGCTCGCTATGCTGATTCAGTAAGTCCGATGCCGCCGGGTGAAACGGGACGCGCGGTTCGGCGCGTCCCGCGAAAGATCACCAGCTGCCCGTCTTCTTGAACTCGGCGATGCCGGACTTGAACACGCCTTCGATGTCGTTGTTCCAGTCGCCGGTGTCGACGATCTTGCTCATCAGGTCCGCATGGTTCTGGTGGAAGAACGCGTGCAGCCCCTTTTCAAACGCGAGGATCTTGTTGACCGGCAGGTCGTCGAGATAGCCCTTCTCGGCCGAGTACACCGACAGCGCCAGTTCCGCGATCGACAGCGGCGAGTACTGGTTCTGCTTCATGAGTTCGGTGACGCGCTGGCCGCGCTCGAGCTGTGCGCGCGTGGCGGCGTCGAGGTCGGAGGCGAACTGCGCGAACGCGGCGAGTTCGCGGAACTGCGCCAGTGCGAGCTTCACGCCGCCGGACAGCTTCTTGATGATCTTGGTCTGTGCGGCGCCGCCGACGCGGGACACCGAGATACCGGCGTTCACGGCCGGGCGGATGCCGGCGTTGAACAGGTCGGTCTCGAGGAAGATCTGGCCGTCGGTGATCGAGATCACGTTGGTCGGCACGAATGCGGACACGTCGCCGGCCTGGGTCTCGATGATCGGCAGCGCGGTCAGCGAACCGGTCTTGCCCTTCACTTCGCCATTCGTGAACTTCTCGACATATTCCTCGGAGACGCGGGAAGCGCGTTCCAGCAGGCGCGAGTGGAGATAGAACACGTCGCCCGGATACGCTTCGCGGCCCGGCGGACGGCGCAGCAGCAGCGAGATCTGGCGATAGGCTACGGCCTGCTTGGACAGGTCGTCATAGATGATCAGCGCGTCCTGGCCGCGGTCGCGGAAGTACTCGCCCATGGCGCAGCCGGAATACGGCGCGATGTACTGCAGTGCGGCGGATTCGGAAGCCGAGGCGGCGACGATGATGGTGTGGTCCAGCGCGCCGTTCTCTTCGAGCTTGCGCACGACGTTGGCGATCGAGCTCTGCTTCTGGCCGATCGCGACGTAGATGCACTTAATGCCGGTGTTTTTCTGGTTGATGATCGCGTCGATCGCCAGCGCGGTCTTGCCGGTCTGGCGGTCGCCAATGATCAGCTCGCGCTGGCCACGGCCGATCGGAATCATCGAGTCGACCGACTTGTAGCCGGTCTGCACGGGCTCGTCGACCGACTTGCGCCAGATCACGCCAGGCGCGACCTTCTCGATCGGCGAGAGGACTTTCGCGTTGAGAGGACCCTTGCCGTCGATCGGGTTGCCGAGCGAATCGACTACGCGGCCGAGCAGTTCCGGACCGGTCGGCACTTCGAGAATGCGGCCGGTGGTCTTGACGGTGTCGCCTTCACGCAGGTGCTGGTATTCGCCCAACACGACCGCGCCGACCGAATCGCGCTCGAGATTCAGCGCGAGGGCGAAGGAATTGCCCGGCAGCTCGATCATTTCGCCCGACATCACGTCGGCGAGACCGTGGATGCGAACGATGCCGTCGGCCACCGAGGTGATGGTGCCTTCGTTGCGCGCTTCGGCCGTGGCCTGGAACTGCTGGATGCGGCTCTTGATGAGCTCGCTGACTTCGGACGGGTTGAGCGTGGTTTGCATGGGGTTTCTCGCTTGAGGCGAATCACAGATCCGCCGACATGACGACAATTTTTCTATCGATTCTTCAAAAAAGCACGTACCGGGCTTTGCTTTTGGAGCCCCCTTGAGTCAAGGGGGCGCCTGATGCCGGCGCAGCCGGCGTCAGGCGGGGTTGTGGAGATCTGGTGCTCAGCATAGAAGCCGTGGTGCCAATGCTTTTTCGGAGCGTCCTGTTTCAGTGAGCCAAGGTCTGCGCCAAGCGCTCGAGACGGCCGCGTACCGATCCGTCGATGACGGTATCGCCGGCATCGATGATCGCGCCGCCGATGACCGACTCGTCGATGCTGCTGGTCAGTTCGATCTGCCGGCCGAAGCGCTTGGCCAGCGCGGCCTTGAGCGCCTCGGCCTGGTTCGCTTCCAGCGCCACGGCAGCGCGCACGTTGACCTTCAGCACGCCTTCGTCGGCGCGCCTGAGCGCGGCGAAGCCGTCGGCGACGTCGGCCAGAATCGGCAGACGGCGGTTCGCGGCGAGCGTGGCGACGAAGTTGGCGAATTCCGAGTCGGCTTTCTCGCCCTGCGGCAGGAACAGGCTGACGAGCTTGTCGCCGCCGAAGGCGGGATTGCCGATCAGGATCTGCACCTGCGGGTCGCGGGCGACCGCGGCGGCGAATTCGAGCTTGGACGACCATTCGGCCAGCGCGTTGGACTGGCGCGCCTGATCGAACGCGGCGCGGGCATACGGACGGGCGAGGCTTTCGGCGCTGCTCATGGATCAGATCTCTTTGGCCAGGGCGTCGAGCAGGTCGCGGTGGCGGGCCGGGTCGATCTCGCGCTTCAAGATCTTCTCGGCACCGGAAACGGCGAGCGAGGCGACCTGCTGGCGCAGGATCTCGCGAGCCTGGTGCGACAGCGATTCGATCTCGGCCTGGGCCACGGCCTTCTGGCGCGCGCCTTCGGCGACGGCATCGGTCTTGGCCTTGTCGACGATCTGGTTGTACTGCTGGTTCGCGCGATCGACGATATGCGTCGCTTCCTCACGTGCCTTGCGGATCTCGTCGGCGACGCGCGAATCGGCGTCCTTGAGCTCCTGGCGCGCGCGCTCGGCAGCGGCGAGGCCGTCGGCGATGGTCTTCTGTCGCGATTCGATGGCCGCGTTGAGGGGCGGCCAGATGAACTTCATCGTGAACCAGACGAGGATCCCGAAGGAGATCATCTGGCCGAAGAAGGTCAAGTTGATATTCATCGTATGACTCCTCAGGCAATCGCTACGGGCACGCCGCGAGGGCGTGACTGACGCACGCCGCGCAGTCAATCGACCGCGCGGTCATGCAGGCGATCCGCGCTATTACTTGACGGTCAGCGCGCTGAGCAGCGGGTTGCCGGTCGCGAAGTACAGGGCGACGGCCAGACCGATAATGAACGCGGCGTCGATCAGGCCGGCCAGCAGGAACATGCGGCCCTGCAGCATCGGCACGAGTTCCGGCTGGCGGGCGGCCGATTCCAGGAACTTGGAACCCATGATCGCGATGCCCAAGCAGGCGCCCAGGGCGCCCAGGCCGATGATGATGCCGATGGCGATGGCGGTCAGGCCCTGAACGTTGGCGATGAATTCCATGGTGAATCTCCTCAGAAGTCAGAAACGGAAAGTCAGGAAAAAAATGGGTGCAGCAACAAAACCGATCAATGGCTTTCGCGGGCGCCAGCGATGTAGACGACCGTGAGGATCATGAAGATGAAGGCCTGCAGCAGGATGATCAGGATGTGGAAGATCGCCCAGGCCGTGTTGGCGATGATGCCCGGCACGAAGGTGACCCAACCCGCCAGCAGGCCAGCGATCAGCATGAAAACGAGTTCGCCGCCGTACATGTTGCCGAACAGTCGCATGGCCAGCGAAACCGGCTTGACCAGCCACTCGATGATGTTCATGAAGAGATTGACCGGCGCCAGCACGAAGGCCAGCGGACCATGCGCGTGGAACGGCGCGGTCAGGAGTTCCTTGCCGAAGCCGAAGCCGCCCTTGGCGGAGAGGGCATGACCGATCAGGATGAAGAACACGGAGACCGACAAGGCCAACGTCGTGTTGAGGTCCGCGGTCGGAACCATACGGAAATAGGTGTGATGCGCGACTTCGGCCCCGGCGGTGCTGTGGATCAGCCAACCCGGCAGGTCGAGCGGAATCAGGTCCATGGTGTTCATGAACACGATCCACATGAAGATGGTCAGGGCGAGCGGGGTGACCGAGCGGCGGTCGCCGTGGAAGGTGTCCTTGACCTGGCCATCGACGAATTCGACGATGATCTCGACGAACGCCTGGCCCTTGCTTGGCACGCCGGCGGTCGCGTTGCGCGCCTTCAGGCCGAACCACAGTACGAAAAGCAGGCCCAGCACCAGCGAAACCAGCCAGGTATCCATATGGAAACCGGTACCCAGCTTGACCACGTTGTGGGTCAGGTGATGGGTGATGTATTCGTTCAGACCGCCTGTCGCTGCCTCGGTGCTCACAAGAACTCCGCTATTCCTTGAACCGCAGTCCTGCCAGATGCACCAGCAGGGCTGCCGTGAAACCCGTGATCACCGCGAGAGGCGGCAATCGCCATACGCTGAGAAGGCTGATCAATCCGCCTACCAGCAAGATCCATTTCAACAGCGTTCCCAGCAGCAATCCCCAGAATGCCGTCGGGCCGCTGAGCGCATCACTGCGAAACATGCGTGCGGCGAGCAGTATGGTTCCCAGCACCACGAGCATTCCGCCCGCCAGGGCGCCCGCCGCCGGACGCGTTCCCTGCGCCAGAAACAGCAATGCCATCAAAAGGGAAACTCCCGTCTGGGCGAACACGATCCGAGTGGCCAGTCGCCGGCCGGCGGCGATGGAATTTCTCACTGGGATTGCCCTGACGGTTGCCCGGTCTACGCACCGCACGGTACGCGCACCGGTCACTAAGCAGCGGGATTATATCAGCCGCTTTTGATGCGTCGCAACCAAAAAGGGGGCCAATTAGGCCTTGTGCCTGGCGGCCATCAGGGACTCACGGCGAAGCGGCAGAAGAAGTTCCAGATGTCGACGAAGTGGCCGGCTTCGTAGGTGTGGCCCCCGCCGAACACGTAGTAGTTCAGCGTGTCGTCCATGACCCAGCCGGCGGTTTCGAAGCGCGGCGGGTCCTGGACGGCGTTGTAGGGCGGGCCGTACATCGGATCGGCTGTGCCCAGGTGCAGGTCGAACGGCAATTTGCGCCCCTGCGTGTCCAGGCGCCCCTGGCACTGCTCCTCGGTGTCGCCCAGGCAGGCCAGGGCAAACAAGCGGCCGGCGCTGACCGAATACGCTGAGATATGGTTATCGTCCAGCGCCGGCACGGCGCCATTGACGAGCAGGTCGTGGGCGACATGGCCACCCGCCGAGAATCCCCACAGCTGGGTGCGGCTATCGTCGATGTTGTACGCGGCGCGCAGATCGGCCATGACGGCGGCGAGGAAGGTGTAGTCGTTCGGAGGCGCCGAGAAACCGTCCTTCCAGGAACCCGAAACGCCGTTCGCAACCGGCGCAGCGACGATGAAACCGCGCGTGGCTGCGACACTTTGCCACGTGTTGCGCACGTCCTGGGCGTAGAGGTCGGCATTGGCGAGGCTGCCGGCGGTGCCATGCAGGGTGACGACCAGGGGTGTTGCATAGGCTGGGTCGTAGTTCGGCGGTATATACAGATGGATCTTCTGCGTACCGTTGCCGAGTCCGGCGATCGACAGCGTGCGCAGCTGCGGCCCCGGTACTGCTCCGCCATTGCCATGGCTGGGGCGGGGTCGGACGTAATCACCGGCCTGCAGTCCGTTGCGGAAGATGCGGTCGTTGTTGCCGTTGCAGGCCCAGGTCGGCAGGCGCACGGTTGTGGCTGCACCCGCCGCATTGCAGCCGACCAGCGCGAGTAGCAGGAGTTTGCCGCGGATCGTCATTGCTGCCGCCCTCACCGTCGTTGCGTGCAAGTATCTGTGTGCCGCAGTGTGCGGGAACGCGGCGCAGTGCGCGTTAGCGGCGTGATCGCGGGCACACCCCGGAACGAACTTCGCGGCGCGGTTGCCGCTCAATTGAAGCGCTCGGCATAATCGGCCGATACCGCCGCGACAGGCAGGAAAGGCAGCATGGCCAAGGCAAACGACCTCTACATCGACGTTCCTGCAGGGCAGTATCTGTTTCGCGAGGGCGATGCCGGTGCGGAGATGTACATCGTCGAATCCGGTAGCATCGCCATCCTGCGTACTGCGCGTGGCAGCGAGCCGCTGGCCGTACTGGAGCCCGGCGACTTTCTGGGCGAGATGTCCGTGCTCGAAGACCAGCCGCGTTTTGCATCGGCGCTGGCCCAGAGCAACTGTCGCCTTCTGCGCATCGAGCGTGCCGCATTCGCCGAATTGCTGCGTCAAAATGTGGAAATTGCTGTGCGCATCATGCGCAAGCTTGCCCTGCGCCAGCGTCGCGCAGAGCAACGCATCAGCGAGTTGCAGCAGGAGTTGCAGTGTCTCCGAGCGGCGCCAGTAGTTTCAGCACCGGCACCGGCACCGGCACCGGCACCGGCAGCGGCACCAGCACCAGCACCAGCACCAGCCGCTCCGGCCGCAGCGCCTGTCGTGCCTGCAGGCGTGGCCGGAATGTCGTCGCCGCGTGCGGTGCCCGCCTCGGAAGTTTCGGCATCGGCCGCCATTCAGTCGCCGACACCGCCGGTAGCGCCGGCGCCGGTCGTGGCGCTTCCTCGCGCGGCTGCACCCGAAGCGGTGTCGGCTCGCCCAGTCGGCAGCATGGCGCTGGTGCATGCGGCCAGCGGCCAACGTTTTCCGCTGGAATCCGGACGCGACGAGTTTCTGGTCGGTCGCATCGATCCGGTCACCGGCATCACGCCTGAAGTCAACCTGGGCCCGCTCGATACCGCACGCAGCCTCAGCCGCCGCCACGCCAAGCTGCTGCGCCAGGGCGCGCTGCTGTTTCTGCGCGAGGAGGTCGGTACCGCCAACGGCACCTTCATCAATGGCCAGCGTCTGGCAACCGGCACGGCTACGCCCGTCAAGCCTGGCGATCGGCTGCGTTTCGGAACTATCGACGTAGAATTGGTCGCGCCTTGACGCGCGGCACGGAGAGCACCATGAGCAATGATCGTATCGCCGCACTGGAAGCCATCGACGTCAGCGCCGTCGAATCGCTCAAGACGCTCAAGTCCGAGCAAGACGTGCTCACTGAGCGTCTTGAGCAGTTGGAGGAAAAGCGCAGCGCCGTCGCCGAGGCGGTCTACCTGCGCGTGCGCGGCGACTACGAAACACGCAATCGTGAGATCGAGCTGAAAGCGGCCCCCCTGAAGCAGGAAGCGCGCGTGCAGTTCCTCGAGCTCAGTGGTCTGCTCGATCGCTATACCAGCGATCACGAGGCGATCACGCTGGACCGTCAGGAGATCGAGCTGCGCCATCAGCTGGGCGAGTTCGATGAGGGAGAGTTCAAGCGCCGCATCGACGACCTGGAGGCCGAGCTCGCCGCCCGTGCGGAGGCGCTCAAGCGCGCGCAGGAACTGAAGGGCAGGTTCCTTGACGCGTTCCATTCCGAGGCTGAGCTGCATGTGGCCGCATCGCCGCCTGCTGCGAAGCCGACTGCGAGTCCTGCGCCGGCGACTCCTGCGCCGGCGACACCCGGGCCGAGCGCGCCCACCGTTCCCGGCGGCTTTCGCACGATGGAAACCGATTTGGTCAGTGACCAGACGCAGGTTTTCGCGACGATGCCGCCGATGCCGCCGATGCCCCCGGCAGCGCCGCCGCCACAGGCTGCCGTTCCTGCCGCAACCGTCGCCGCGGCGAAACCCGTTCGGCCGCCAAGCGAAACGCAGATGATGCCTGTGCTGGATATTCCTCTGCCCACGCGCAACAGCGCTGCGCCTGCCGCCGCATCCGGCGCTACGGTGGTCGTGCGTGCCGCGCGCCTGGTCCCGCAGAATCCGGAAGCCGGCAAGAACAGCGTCGTGCTTAGCCTCAACGCCATCAGCATTGGTGCCGACTCCGGCAGCGACGTACGCGTCGGCGGTCCGGGCGTCGATCCTAAGCATGCGCAGCTCACCGTCAGTATGGCCGGCTACACGGTCGTCGACCTGGGATCTCCGCACGGAACACGAGTGAATGCAGAGAAGATCCGTGAGCGGCTGTTGCGTGACCAGGACGTGATCCAGATCGGCGCGGCACGCTGGGTCTTCCGAGAGGGCTGATACCGTGGCTGTCGAGCTTGCTTGTGGGCAGGAAGGACAGGTGCACATCGTTGCGCTGGGCGGACGCCTGGACGCGGATGGCGCGGTGGATGTTGAGCTCGGCCTGCAGGAACTCGAGGCTCAGGGCGCGCGCCATTTCGTGATCGATGCGGCCGGACTGATTTATGCGTCCAGCAGCGGATTGAAGTCGCTGTCGGTGTTCACTGCCCGCGTCGCACAGAACGCGGGATCGGTACGCCTGGCCGGCGTTCCCTCCGCATTACAGGCTGTGTTCAAGCAAGGTCTGGCGCAGCAGATTCCAACCTATCCCTCGCGAGTCGCCGCGTTGGCAGGGCATCCGGCGATCGGGATCGATCCGGGATTGGTGCAGGCAGTGTCGCGATTGGTCGGGGCCGGTTCCATCATGCCTGCGGGCGGAGCGTCTTCCGATCTGGCCGAGGCCGCCGCGCGATTGCTGGACGCCAAGGCAACGCCGGGCCAGCCCGCGGTGCCGCGTCCGCCGCGCGCACCGACGCCGTTGCCGCCCTCCCGCGAACCGCAACGAGACGCGGAAGCCGACCCGGATGCCGACGAGGGGCTTGGCGGCAAACTTCGCCGCCTGCTCGGACCCAAATAACGGAACTTCGACGAACCGTCGGAGGATGAATTTTGGTCGGCGAGTCCGGCGCAGGTCCATACTCGCCGCCGCCGATCTGGGATTTACGCGTTCGATTGCCAGCGGCACATCCCGGTGCGCGGACACCTCGGTGTTTTTCGAGGTGCATACATGGGCTTATGTGCCGGTCGATGGCCAACATATGTTTTTCTGTCCGTCCGATTGACCTCAAGGAGCCCCGCGTGACGATTGCCCTCTGGTGTATCTTGATTGCGGCGTTGCTGCCGCTCGTGTTCACGGCCGTCGCGAAATACGGGCACGAAGCCGGCATGCACAGGCTCAACCGTCAACCGCGCGTGTTTCAGGCGGAACTCACGGGATTTCGCGCGCGGGCGCATTGGGCGCATCTGAATTCAATCGAGGCATTCCCTCCGTTTGCGGCAGCGGTGCTGGTCGCGCAGTGGGTGCACGCGCCGCAGGGGCGCATCGATTTGCTTGCTGTGCTGTTTATCGTGTCCAGGCTGATCTACGGTGCGTTCTACCTGAGCGACCGCCCGCTGCTGCGTAGCCTGACCTGGGCTCTTGGGCTGGCCTGCATGGTCGGGCTTTTCGTAGTCGCCGCACTGGCCTGAGTGCACAAAGAAAAAGACCGGATGACTTGCGTCATCCGGTCCAAAGCGGCGCTACGACTACGGGGAGGGGGAGGGTCGTCGCAGCGCGGCTTGATGCTCGTTTCAGCTACTGCTTACTTGGTCACAGCGGCGGTAGCGGCTTTCTTGAACGAATCCACATTGGTCTTGATGGTTTCGTTGGTCGCGGCGAAGTTGGTCTTGGCCAGTTCGCCCATCGCTTCGCTGGTCTTGACGCTGATGCCGAAAACTTCCTGGCTGGTCGCGTAGGCCTTCTCGGCCGATTCCTTGGCCAGCGTGACGCCCTTCGGCCAGATAGCCTTGAGGCCGTCGAAATCGCGGACTTCCAGAGCTTCGGCCATGAACGCCGCAGTGGCGGTCGCGCTGTTTTCAATCGTCTTCAGCTGGAGGCCGGCGATCTTTTCGAAGTTCTGCAGAGCCAGGCCCTGCACCTTGAACGCGGCTTCGGCAAAGCTCTTGCTGAAAGCCAGCACCTGGTTGTTGTACTGCTCGATCATTGGCTTGCCCTCGTTAGGCGGTGTGTGGGGTGACGGGGCGCACTATAACGAGGGTTTTGTTGCGGTGCAACAGAAAATTTGAAGAATTTAGGCTCAGGTGGCAGTTAATCAGATTAACCTATTGATTAACAGTCAATTAATTTCGATTGGCTTGATTTGCGCGGCGCGTCAATTCCGGTCGATGCCGGCCAGCAATGCGGTTCGGAACTCGCGCGGCGACTTCTCGCCAATCCAGATCGACAGAAGCACGGAGTTGAATTCGACACCAGCGAGCTGTCCGGCGGGCTTGTCGTCCACGAAGATGCGCATGCCGGCATCTGGTATGTAGTCGAACAAGATGACCTGCCCATGACGAGCGCCGGCAAAGACATCGACAAATCGTTCGACGCCAGATTGGATGCGCTTCAGCTGTTCCGGCCCTGCTGCGGTGGCGAACGCTTTGCGCCAGTAATCGTCTACGCGCGTCTCATCAAGCGCCGGAATCTGCCAGACCACGGTGACGCGGTAGGCGCTGAGGCCAGACTGAAGCTGGTCCAGGCTGTGCACCGAGGCTGGTAAATAGAGTGCGGCTGCGTAAAACGGAACGAAGTTACGATCCAGTACGGCGGCGCCGGAAAGGCGCAGATTGGTGCCCACGCCCGGAACGTTGATGCGATCGGCGAAATCGTGGCCACCGACCGTGGCGGCCCGTATCCCCGGAGCGGTAAGCAGCAGCAAGAACGCAAGCCAGCGCGATAGGCACATATGGCACCGCCTGCAAGATGAGTGCGTAAATCTTATCTGCTTTTACAGATCGCTACGGACCCGCATAGCTGCAGCCCGAGGTGCACGTTTCGTGGACCAGGATCCGGCTCAGCAGCGGCAGGCCGGGTTTGAGCCGCGCCCAGATCCAGATGGCCAGATTTTCGCTGGTCGGGTTTTCCAGGCCGGCGATATCGTTGAGGCAGTGGTGGTCCAGGGTATCGAAGATCGGCGCGAACGCTTGCTTGATATCGGCAAAGTCCATGACCCAGCCGAGTTGCGGGTCTACCGGTCCGGAGACATGCACTTCGATACGGAACGAATGACCGTGCATGCGCGAACATTTATGGTCGGCGGGCACCGCCGGCAGACGGTGCGCGGCTTCGATCTGGAATGTCTTGAACAGATCCATCAGCACCGCGGCCGGGCCTTGCCGCGAATCGGCAAGGTTGCAAGGAATAAAGTGGTGGCTAGAGGCGGGATCGAACCGCCGACCTCAGCATTATGAGTGCCGCGCTCTGACCGGCTGAGCTACCTAGCCACTGGGGCAATTGTGCCCGAAAGAAGGGCGGGGATTGTAGCTTTGGCCCGGCGCGTGTCAAGCCGGATATGGCCGCGCTGCCTTGCTGGCTCCGCGTGCGCTGTGGAAGAATCGATCCAGCACGTATTTTCTGGAGTCGGCCGGTGATCGATCCCGATGGCTACAGGCCCAATGTGGGCATAGTCCTGTTGCGGGACGATGGTCGACTGTTCTGGGCTCGTCGTATCAACCGAGATGGTTGGCAGTTTCCGCAAGGTGGCATGCGCAGCGACGAAACGCCGCTCGAGGCCATGTACCGGGAGTTGCAGGAAGAGACAGGGTTGTTCCCTGAACACGTCGAGGTGCTCGCCGCGACGCCGGGGTGGCTGCGGTATCGATTGCCGCGCCGCTATCTGCGCCGCAATGAGCGGCCTGTCTGTATCGGTCAGAAACAGGTCTGGTTCCTTCTGCGCTTCCTGGGTGAAGAGCGCCATTTGCGCCTGGACGCAAACGAAAAGCCGGAGTTCGATATCTGGCGCTGGGTGGATTTCTGGTATCCGGCTCAGAACGTCGTCACCTTCAAACGGCAGGTCTACGAACGCGCGCTGCGCCAGTTCGCCCCCACCGTCGAAAATGCCTGCCGGGTGCGCCTTGAAGGCCCGTCGGTTGCGCTTCGCACCACATTGACGGTGCTGGCTGAGGTGGGCTGATCCGTTCGTTCATTCCTCCCGTAGGCCAGATCGGAAGGTTGTTGACACTCATTCGCATTTGCAGTCCAATGCTCGTCATTGGAGGGCTGCAGCCATGTATGTCTGTATCTGTAACGGCATCACCGACACGACTATCCGCCAGGCCGCCTCCGACGGCGTTCGGTCGCTGGCGGAACTGACCATGCGTACAGGTTGCGCGGGCAGCTGCGGAGCCTGCGCCGACTTTGCCGCGCAGGTGCTGCATGAGGCGATGCCGCGCAACGCGCGCGCTTTCGAACTGCCGATACTCGCCGCAGCCTGAGCCGTTGCTTTTCGTTAGCCGGCGGCGCGATGGCAGGCTGGCATTTCAAAGCTTGTCCGGCGCAGCCTCCATCTCGCCGGTCCTCCAGGAATCGTCTGGACCGTAACGGCGGTTCGGGTCCGTTCCGTGGCGTGCTCGACGGCACGGAGCAGCGGTCGAGGTTGCGCCGACGCGGGTCACGGTAGAGGCATTGCATCCAATTCGCATTTCTTCGCGGCCATGCGGTGGGCGCTATAGTCGCCGCCGATTCCCACGGAGCACCGGCCATGAAGGGCGACCCCAAGATCATCGAGCACCTCAACAAGGCGCTCTACAACGAATTGACTGCGATCAACCAGTATTTCCTGCATGCACGCATGTTCAAGAACTGGGGCTTCAAGGATCTCGCCGATCACGAATACAAGGAATCGATCGACGAGATGAAGCATGCGGACAAGCTGATCGAGCGCATCCTTTTTCTCGAAGGACTGCCCAACCTGCAGAACCTCGGCAAGATCCTAATCGGCGAAACGCCGCGTGAATGCCTCGAATGCGATCTCAAGCTCGAGTACGCGGCTGTGCCTGACCTGCGGGTGGCAATCGCCGAGGCGGAGAAGGTCGGCGACTACATCAGTCGCGAGCTGTTCGAACACATCCTCGAGTCCGAGGAAGAGCACATCGATTGGCTGGAGACCCAGCTCAACCTGATGAAACAGCTGGGTGAAGCAAGTTACCTGCAGAAAAAGATCGGTAGCTGATGCGCATGACGGAGCGGGCTTCATCCGCTCCGTCGTTTCAGCCGCCGCTGCGTGCGAGCAGGTTACGCAGTTCGGCCGAGACCCGGCCGTATTCGCGCGTCAGGTCACGCACCAGTCCTGCCGGGTTGGCGAGCGTGCCGCTGCGCGCCTCGTGTTCGATGCGCTTGGCGATTTCCGCAAGGGTCATTGCACCGAGGTTGGCACTGGTCGACTTCAACGAGTGAGAGGGTGCGATCAGACCGTTGGAGTCGTTGCGTCCCGCGGCGGTTTCGAGCAACGCCAGATTCTTCGGCGTGTCTTCGAGATACACGCCGACCAGCTCGGTGAATTCTTCGCCCATCACGTCCAGCAGATCGCGCACGATTTCCTGGTCCAGTGCCGCGCCGTCGCGAGCGCCTAACGGATTGACCGGTGCGCTCGCTTCACCGAGAGCAACCGCCGGACCTGCAGCCAGGGGGGCGGCTGCCGTCACCTTGGCCGTCGGCGGCGGCGCGCGAGTTGCCGGCACCACAGACTCGGACACCGCGGTACGGCTCTGCGCCTGCTTGGGCAGCCATTTGCGCAGCGTGGTTTCGAGCAGGCCGCGATTCATCGGTTTGGACAGGTATTCGTCCATGCCGGCACCCAGGCACTTTTCCCGATCGCCGGCCATGGCGTTGGCGGTCATTGCGATGATGGGAATGCGCGGCAGGCGATTTTCCGCCTCACGCGTGCGCCGGATGCGGGTCGCCGTGTAGCCGTCCATGACCGGCATCTGGCAGTCCATCAAAACGAGATCGAATCGGCTGACGTCGATTTTTTCCAACGCCTCCTTTCCGTTCTCGGCCAGCTCCAGGCTCAGGCCCAGCAACGTCAGAATGCGTTGCGCGACCTGGCGATTGACCGGATTGTCCTCGACCAGCAAAACATGGCCGCTCAGCGGTGTCGCGACCGGCTCGGGCGTGGCCAGATGAACGCCCGGCTCCAGCAGTTCGCCAAGCTGGTCCAGCACCGCCTCTTCACGCGCGCCGCCCTGCTGCACGGCGAGCAGTCCGTTCAACGCCGCACGCAGTTCCGCGTCGGCATAGCCCGCCGCGACGACGGCCGAGCGGCTGTCCTGGCGCAATTCGACGGGTATCTCATCCGCACCGGCAAGGAAAGCGAAGCGCACGCGCTCCAGCGTGGGCTCGCGCACCACGTTGCGCAGCAGTGCCACCGGATTGCCGCGCATGCTTGCCAGATCGACCACGAGCAAATCCACGGCCCAGCTATCCCCCATCTGCGCGGCGCTGCGCAGCTTCGCCAATGCCTCGGCGGCGACATTGGTCGTCGTGAACTGTATGCCCCACGCCGAAAGATAGCTGCTTATGCGCCGCTGCGCGGTGGCATCGTCGACCACAACCAGTGCGCGCGCACCGCCCAGATCCGTACGCGCGCTCGGGCCGTCACCCACGGCTTTGAGAAACGGCACGCTGAACCAGAACGTGGAACCGCGTCCGAGCTCCGATTTGACCCCGATCTTGCCGCCCATCAGATCAATGATGCGTTTGCAGATGACCAGCCCCAGACCGGTGCCGCCGTGTATGCGTGTGGTCGACGCGTCTGCCTGGGAAAATGCCTGGAACAGCTTGTCTGCCGCCTCGGGCGCTATGCCGATGCCCGTGTCCTGCACCTGGAACATCACCTCGTTGTGGGTACGCGTTTCGCCGCGCCGCGAAACACGGATTGACACACTGCCGCGCTCGGTGAACTTGATGGCGTTGCTGACGAGGTTGGTCAGCACCTGGCGCAGGCGCACCGGGTCGCCGCGTACTGCCAGGCGGACGGCTGGTTCTATCGTGACGGAGAAGGTCAAACCTTTGCCTTCCGCGGCTTTCTCCATCAGGCGCTTGACCGCATCCAGCACTTCGCGCAGGTTGATGCCGACTGCTTCGAGTTCGAGCTTGTTCGCTTCGATCTTGGAGTAGTCGAGGATGTCGTCGACGATGCGCAGCAGTTCGCGCGCCGAGCGATACGCGGTCAGCAGGTAATCACGTTGGTCTGGAGCGAGCTTGGTCGAAAGCACGATATCGAGCAGCGGGATCACGCCGTTGAGCGGTGTACGGATCTCGTGGCTCATGGTCGCCAGGAACTCGCTCTTGGCCATCATCGCCGCTTCCGCGTCGTGCTTGGCCTTCATGAGGTCCTGTTGCACCTGACGCAGCTCGTCGACTTCCGCCTGCAGCGCCGGCGAATCCACCGGCGAAGTTCCGAGCGGCGCCGCCGCCGGCTGGCGCGGCGGCAGATACGTTTCCGCCGGCTGCAATTCGCCACCACTCTGCGCAGCGAAAAACAGCAGCAGGCCGCCGACCAGCAAAAGGGGCGCGAGCCAGTAATTGTGCGGCGGCGGTATCAGGATCAGGCCGACAAGGCTGACGCTGATCACGACCGCGAGGCCGCTCCAGCGCATGGCTCCGGCGAGTCGTTTCCAATCCCCCATGCTCATCCCTCGTCAGCGGCGGCCGGAACGCCTGCGCGCCGATCCGCCTGGTCCCCGTGATACTGCAGTCCTATCCCGTAGCGGCACTAAAATCGTAGTCGAGACTCTGCGCCTCGTGCTGCACGAAATTGCCTTGGATGAAATCGACGCCGATGGTCCATAGCGTAGCCGCGCTTTGCGCATCCTCGATGCGTGGCGCGATAACGCGGCGGCCGTGGTCGTGCGCCATATGCACGAGCCTGCGCAGCTCGTCGCGCATGTGCAGGCTACGATCGGCAACGCACTCCGGTGCGATCTTGATGAAGTCCACCGTCAGATGCTGGATAGCCGCCTCTGCCGCTTCGTTGGGCACTGCGCCGGCGAGGCACAGGCCGACACCGATCTGGTGGACCGCCGCGGCGAAGCTGGCGACCACCTCGCGGTCGGCGCGGTCCTGCGGCAGGCGCAGCTCCAGTACGAGCCGACTGCCGGCAATGCGACGTGTCTCGAGCTGCTGGCGTAGCCAGCCCACGCGGGAGGGATCGCGCGCCGCCGCCAGTGACTGGCTCGCGAATAGCCGCACCGGCCTGCCCTGGCGTGCGCGTTCGGACAGCACCATGAGGCAACGGCCCAGCACCCAGCGATCGATCTCGTCGATGAGGCCGGCCTGCTCCGCAATCGGCACGATATGGCTCGCCGTAAGCACCTTGCCGTCGTCGCCGTGCAGGCGCAGCAGGGCCTGGAACTGCTCGTCGGTCTCGCCCTCGTCGTCGCTGGCGAGCGCGGCGATGGGCTGGAACACGAGATGGAACGAATCGCTGCGCAGGGCCGCGCGAAGATTCTCGACCAGCGCGGCGTCGCCGCTGGGCTTGACCATGAAGACCCCGACGCTGTTGTCCTCCACTCGGCGCGTGTCACTCATCGCGCGTTCGGCCGACGTCAGCATGGCGCCGGCATCCCCGAGGTTGGCGGAGAACGGACAGATGCCGACACGCAACGCGACGCGGTAGTTCTGGCCGTCGACATCGAAACGCTCGCGCGCGACACGATCGACGAGGTCGCGGCTGCCTGTCGCCAGATCGGCCGCGCCGCGTTCCGGGCTCAACACGATGAAGCTGGTGTCGCCGAAGCGCGTGACGAGCTCGCTCGCGTCCAGGTGCGTGGCGAGAAACGCGCCGATCTGGCCAAGCAGTCTGTCGAAACCGATAAGGCCTACCTGCTCGCGCAGGTTGGTCGCGTCGTCGAGATCGACGAACAGCAGGCCGCCGCGCTGGGCGACCGCTTCTTCGGCGGCGAGCTTTGCGTTGATGCGGTCGAGCACGTGCGCGCGCTCATACATGCCAGTGATTGGATCGCGCGGGTTCTGGTTCTGCGCGCGTCGGCGGATATGACGCGCGCGCCGAAGGCGGTTGGTCACCGCCGAGATCAGGTGCTTGGGACGGATCGGCTTGGACAGGAAATCGTCGCCGCCGGCATTGAGCGCCTCGAAGTGCTTGTCGGCATCGCTTTCGCCCGACAGGAACACGATGGGTGTGGAAACGAACGCCTCGCGTTCGCGGATGATGGCAGTCAGTTCCATGCCCGAGCAGCCGGGCATGTACAGGTCCATGAGGATGAGGTCCGGGTTGAATGCATCGATGTCATTGAGCACGGCAAGCGGATCGGTGACCATCATCGTCTGCATGCCGGCCTTGCGCAGGATGGACTCGGCGAACATGGCCTGCGACCGATCGTCCTCGACGATCATGATCCGGTAGGGATCGGTCTGGTCGGATTCGGTCAGCTCGGCAATCCGTGCCATCACGTCGCCGGTTTGCGTCGGCAACGGTATGAATGCGTCGGCTCCCGCGCGCATGGCACGTAGGCGGACATCGAGATCGGCCTGATCGGACATGGCCAGCATCGCGACGCGATGGCTGGTGCGTGCGCGTGCCGATTTGAGCGCTTCGCCGAGCCGGTCGAGTTCGCCCAGAAAGTGCGCGTCGACGACGAGGAGGTGCGGTGGAAACGTTCCTATCATCTCGACGACTTCGTCGACGTGGTCGAGCAGCGACAGTTCGTACCCCGACAGCTCCACTTCTGATCGATCTCGCAGGCCAGAGGGCTGCCGTCGGTCAGGTGGTAGACCTTGCGGGCGTGGCTCGTACTGGCGGGGCTGCGCGGCGCAGCATCGGCGGGTGGCGGTTCGGCGGGTCTTTCAACGGCGGGCGGAGCAACTGGCGCCGCCGGTTGCTGTATCGCGGGCTCGACGGCGACGGGAGTCGGCAGTGGCACCACGTTGCTGGTCGCAGCCGGCACGTCCGGGAAGCGCATCCAATAGTCGGCCGGAGGCACAAGTTGTAACGGATAGCCGTTCTCGCTTCGGTCGAGCTCGGCGGGTGAAACGCTGAGCCGTCCGTCCGCTACGGGAGCCGCAGCTCGCGCGCTGGCAATCTCGCGTACGTCGTCAAACAGAGCAGCAACCGCCGCCGATATCTGCGCGTCCGGGATGCGTACTTGCTCGAGGTCGTCGGCGAGCGCCGATTCGATCGCAAAGAGCTTTTCCGCCAAGTCGAGCAGTCCATAGCGTCCGCAGGCGCCGGCCAGGGTCTGCACTTCGCGGAAGATCAAGCTCAGGCTATTGATGTCCCAGCCGTCGCGTGCCTGACGAAGGCCGCGGCGGGTCAGCGTGTCCAGCCGCTTGGGCAGATGCCGCAGGAAGGCCTGTCGCAGTTCCGCGCTCTGCTGGGAGTCGTCCTGCTTATGCATTCGCGAGACCCGCACTCCATCCAGTTCGCGGCAATATAGCATGCGTGCCGTGATGGCCGGATCACTGCTGCGCGAGCCGATGACGCGCGGCGGTGCTGCAATGTATACGACACCGCTGCGCCGAAGAAGTCCGGATTACCGGTGGGCGTGTGCCCGCGCGGCCGGTGGCGTCCGCTTGCGAAGGCTCAGCCCACGCCCTTGAACGGCTGCACCACCACGAGGATCACGATGCCGATCAGCAACAGTGCCGGCACCTCGTTGTAGATGCGCAGCCAGCGCGAGGAGCGTGTGCAGCGGTCCTCGGCGAACTCCCGCGTGAGCCGGGCGAGATGGCCGTGATAGCCGTAGAGGAAAAACACCAGCACGAGCTTGGCGTGCAGCCAGTAGTTGAGTTTCATGTAGCCTGGCACATGCATGAGCCACCATGTCAGTGTCGCCACGCCGAAGATGAAGGTCAGCGTCGCGCCGATATTCGTCATCACCAGCAGGCGCCGTTCCATGACCTTGAAGCGTTCGCGCACGACCGGCTCGGTCGCCTCGGCGTGATACACGAACAGGCGCGGCAGGTAGAGAAGGCCGGCGAACCAGGTCACCACGGCGACGATGTGAAAGGCCTTGAGCCAGAGCATGGCGGATGCGTCTTATCGGCGGGGCGGGCAGTATAGCGGCCCCGATGACCGGCTTGACCGCGCTGGGGTGGGGGGCTATAAGGCCCGGCACCCTGCTTTCCTCTCGATGAGTCCGCTTTCCGCTGCAGGCAAGCGTTCCGGCCCTTTCCCATGTCACGCAGTGCCTCTCCGCGATTCATCGTCCAGCAGCATGATCCCCGCGCGGCGCGGCGTCGTCTGCTGCTGGTGGTCGTGCTGTGGCTGGGCAGCCTCGCCCTTGCCGCGCTGGCGACCTGGTTGCTGGCGCAGAGGCCCGACACCGGCCCCGACCCGGTCGAGTTCGAACAGGCTCGCACCGAGAACGAGGCACTGAAGCTGCGCGTGGCTGTGCTCGAGCGCGCCGATCAGGTCGATCGCGTCGCCAGTTCCGATCTGCAGCAGACTCTGCGTGAGCGCGAGGAAGAAATCGCCGGCCTGCGCACCGACCTGGGCTTCTACAGCCGTCTCGTCGGCGGTGGCGCGCGCCGTGAAGGCTTGTCGGTGCATTCGGTGCATGTCGAGTCGGTCAGGGATTCCAGCGCCTGGAATGTCGTGGTCACGCTCACCCAGAACATGAAGCGCTCGCAGAACAGCGAAGGCCGCGTGCAGATTTCGATCGAAGGCGTTGCCAACGGCCAGCTCAGGAATCTGACCTGGATCGATCTTGCGGCTGGCGACAGTGCCGGGCTGCCGTTTGCGTTCAAATATTTCCAGCGCGTGTCGGGCACGGTGATGCTGCCCGCGGGTTTTTCCCCGAATCGCATCAAGGTGGTTGCCGAGGCTACGGGGGGCGGTGGCCGGGTCGAACAAGGATTTGCCTGGAGCGAAGCTCAGGCCGCCGAGGAGAGCAGCAATGTTCAGCAGTAAGAAAAGCAACGGCAAGTCGTCGTCCTATGGCGCCACGACGTTGATCGCCAGAGGCACGACCATCCGTGGCGACCTGACCTTCAGCGGCGCGATCTATCTCGAGGGCCGCATCGAAGGCACGCTGCGCGCGGAAGGCGACGACGCCTGCCTCACGCTCAGCGACCAGGGAACCGTGATCGGCGAGATCCATGCGCCGCGTGTCGTGCTCAACGGTGAAGTTAAGGGCGACGTGCATGCGGCCGAGCGCCTGGAACTGGCCGAAGCGGCGCGCATCGAAGGCAATATCTTCTACAAGGTGCTGGAGATGGCCGCCGGCGCCCAGATCAATGGCAAGATGATTCACCAGGCCGAGGCGCCCAAGCGCCTGCCGGCGCCAGAAGGACCGGCCGCCGCTGGTGCGAAGCCGGCTTGATAGCGCGCGCGGCGCCCCGATGTAGCCACCCGATTTCCTGCTGGCCGTTCCCATGAGTGAAACACCGAGTTATCAGACCGCGCTCGACCAGCCGCTGATCTTCAGCAACGCGGCGGCACACAAGGTGCGCGAACTCATTTCCGAGGAAGGCAACCCGCAGCTCAAGCTGCGCGTCGCGATCAGTGGCGGCGGCTGCTCGGGCTTCCAGTACGGCTTCAGTTTCGACGAGGAGCGCTCCGAGGACGACCTCGCGATCGAGAACGGCGGCGTCACCCTGGTCGTCGACCCGCTGTCGCTGCAATACCTCATGGGTGCGGAGATCGACTACACCGAATCACTGACCGGCGCGCAGTTCGTCATCCGCAATCCGAACGCGAAGACGACCTGCGGCTGCGGGTCGTCGTTTACGGTCTGAGTCGACGTGTCGGGTCCGGCGTGAGTGCCAGTCTACGCAGCCGCGGCAACGTGTTCGCGGCGCTCGCGCTGGAACGCGCCGCCGAGCGCCGCGACGATGTGGAGTGGATTTCGGCGCGGCGTGGCGACGGGCGCGCGCGTTACGTCGTGGTCGACCCGGATGGCCGCGGCCTGGCCCGTGCCGATCGCGGCGGCCTGAGATTCCTCGGCGAATCGGAGCGTTCTGCGCACTGGCCCGACGCGGCCATTGCGTTCCTCGGCGCGACCGACGAGGCCAGCTACTTCGTCGCTGCGGCGTCGCAAGCCGGCGGTGCCGAATCGGCGAGCGCATTGCAAGGGCGCTGGATGGATCTGCGCGCCGCGGGCCTGAGCCTGCCGGCCTTCGACGCCGGTCTGTTCGCCTATGCGCGCGCGCTGCTGTTCTGGCAGACGCGTGTGCGCTTCTGCGGCGCCTGTGGTCATGCGACCACTCTGGTTTCGGCCGGTCACAAGGCGCTGTGCACCAATCCGGCCTGCGGGCTGGAGCATTTTCCGCGCACCGATCCGGCCATCATCGTCATCGTAGGATGGCGCGATGCCTGTCTGCTCGGCCGCCAGCCGGGATGGCCCGACGGGCGCTGGTCCACCCTTGCGGGTTTCGTCGAGCCCGGAGAATCGCTGGAAGACGCAGTGCGCCGCGAGGTGTTCGAGGAGGCCGGCGTGCGCGTCGACGAGAGCGACTACCACTCCTCGCAGCCGTGGCCGTTCCCGGCCTCGCTGATGCTGGGTTTCAGCGCGCGCGCCAGCGATCCGGCCATCAACGTCGGTGCCGAGCTGGCCGAGGCGCGCTGGTTCGAGGTCGACGACATCGTGCGTGGTCTGGCTGACCGTAGTCTCGTGCTGCCGCCGCCGCTGTCGGTATCGAATCGACTGATCGAGCACTGGCTGCGCGAAACCGGCGGCCTCGAGCTGTCCGCGCTCATGAACGACGAGCCCTGGATCAAGCCGAAAGGCCCGTAGCAAGTTGTTTCCCAGCGGCCTGCGGGTGACGCCAGCCCGCTACAATCGGCGCAACCTTCCAAGCGCCTGAGCCATGGCCATTCATCTGCTTGCCGTCCTCGTCGTCTTCGCTCTGGCCCAGGGGCTGCCGGACCTGTCCCGTTGGCGCGACTTCAGCCGCCTGCGCGTCTGGCTCGGGGTGCTGGCCAGAATCGGTGGCGGCGCACGCAGTGTGCTGGCAATAGTTGTCCCGGTCTTGCTTTGTTTACTTTTCCAGCGCCTGCTCGGCGGCTGGATGTTCGGTCTGCTGTCCTTCGCGTTCGCGGTCTGCGTTCTGTGGTACAGCTGGGGGCCGCGCGATCTGTCCGAGGACATCGATGCGGTGGTCAAGGCGCCCGACAGCGAGCGCCGCGTGGCCGCGGCGCAGTGGCTGCGGCCGGACGGTGACGAGGGCGCCCTCGCATTCGAGGCGCCGGCGCTGGTCGATGCGACCTTCCAGTCCGCGCTCAAGCGCTGGTTCGGCGTGCTGTTCTGGTTCCTGCTGCTGGGACCCTGCGGCGCGCTGCTGTACCGCCTGGCACAGCTGCTGGCCTGGTCGCCGGGACTGGCCGAGTTGCAGACCGGCGAAGGCCGCCAGCTGGCGCGGCGCCTGAGTCTGCTGCTGGACTGGGCACCGGCCCACCTGATGGCGTTCGCGCTTGCCATAGCCTCGGATTTCGACGCGGTTTTCCATACCTGGAAGAACTGGCACGAGCGCATGGGCAAGGGTTATTTCAGCCTCGACCTCGGCTTTCTTTCCGCTATCGCGCGCGCCAGCGTCGATGCCGACGTGATCGCCGGCGATGGTTATGCGGAAGATGTCAACGATCCGCTGATCGAGCTGGCCGATGCGCGCCAGCTTCTGGTGCGCGTGCTTATCGTCTGGCTGGCCGTGACCGGACTGCTCGTGCTTGGCGGATTTGCCTAGCGTCGGACGAGGTCTGCGTACCGCGTGACCGTGGCCCGTGCCGCCGCGGTCGTCGCTCGTGGCGTCCGTGTGTGTTGCGCGCGTCCCTGCGCGCGGTGCGAAACGGCGGAGCGCGCGGGAACGAACCGGCGCGCGTGCTCTTTCCCCTTCAGCGCCGCTCTTCGACGCCGTTCGTGAAGATCAGATCGACCTGCTTGTCGCGCCAGCGCGCCAGCAACTGGCGAAGGGCCAGTGGCGTGTTGGTTGCGGCCGGCGCCGAGGGCGTTGCCTGATTCTGCTGGTTTACGCCGTGGCAACCATCGCAGGCCCGGATTTCGCCGGGCTGGAAGCTGATCCAGTAGCGCTCGCGCACGACGGGCGTGCCGTCTGGCGCGGTCGCGTGCCAGGCCAGTGCGCGCTGGGCCGGCACGAAGGCCGCGACCGACCCGTCACTCGCGATCAGCGTGCTGCCCGCCGGCCCGCCCGGGTTGGCGGGATTCGCATGCATCGCCGGCTTGTCGTGCAGCGTCTGCGCCAGCACGCGCCGACCGGCATTCGGCGTCGCCATGCCGCCGAGGCCGCGGATCTGGTCGCCCTGGAAGAACTGCATGTGGGCGATGTCGTAGAGCTGGCCGCCGCCGCTGGCGGTGGTCTGCACGCCACCGGGGACACGCAGGTTGTACGGCTGCTGCTTGTCCACGCGGTCGCGCGTCGTCGTGTTGCGCACCACGAGCAGGGCGAGCCCGTTCGAACGCAGGTAGTTGCGGAAGGCGCTTACGTCGACGTTCTCGGCGCTGAAGGCGGCCTGCTCCGGCGCACGCAGCTGCAGGGCCGTGCTTGGCGGTACCGTGCGTGCGCGCACCTCGACTGGCGAGAGTTCCCACATCGGTCCGTTGTAGCTGACCTCGTAGTCCGGATCCCAGAAGCTCACGTTCTTGCTGATGCCGGCCGTGAGGTTTTCGGCTGCGACGTAGTAGCCGCCGGGACCCGCGACCAGACGCTTGAGGCGGAACTGGTACCGAGGTTGCGGCGCCGTGCGCGTACCGTCGTTGCCGGCCTCGCGCCATTGCGTCGCGTGTGCGGCAACGAGCTGGCCGTCGCTGAGCGGCAGCGGGTTGCGGAAGCGGCCGGTGAAATCCTGCGGCTGAGGGACCGGCGCGTAGTCCGGGCTGAAATTGATGTTGACGCGCGGGTTGAGCCAGGTCGCGCTGACCAGGGCCGGATTCACGTTCGGACCGGCGTCGATGCGCAGCAGCTGGCCCGAGGCATGCGTATAGAACTCCGGCGCGTCGATGCCGTAGTAGCGGCCCGGCGTGGTCGGGTCCTCGCGCATCTGCAAGACATTGAGAATGCGGTTGCTGTTGCCCGGAGCAATGAATTCACTGAGCGCCGGATCATTCGAGCTGCGGTTGAAGTAGCTGTGCAGCTCGTGCCGGCCCACATGGTTCAGCGTCTCTTCTTCGGTCCCGTCCTGGTTCACCATCCACGGAAAGAAATGGTTGATGGTGTGGCCGTTCACGCCCGAGCCGTTCACGCTCACACGCGGTTCCGGGAACACCTCGCTGCGGTCGGCCGTCGCCGGCGCATTCGGCGCCTCGCTGCTCCAGTTGAAGGTGCCGTAGTCGTTGTTCGCCGAATCGTTCTGCTGATCGCGCTGCAGATGGTCCCAGCGCGTGAACAGCACGCGGCCGAAACTGTCGACGAGCGGATTGAACGCGCCGGAGACCGAATACTGCAGCAGGTCCAGCTGTCCGGTTGCCGGCCGCAGGCGCCACAGCCCGGTTGGCGTCGGTGTCGATTCGTACTCGTCGAGCTGCGGATACAGATGGTTTGCGCCATTACGCGTGCGGTCGCTGACGAAGACGATGCTGCTGTCGCTGAGGTAGATCGGGCTGATGTTGTTGCGGTTCGCCGGCTGGTTGGCAACCTTGGTGATGGTCGCTGTCTGGCCCTGGGCGAGGCCGGTGACTTCGTAGAGCTGCCAATACGAATCCACATACTGGTACTGCTGCGGCGGCGCGCCCGTGACCATGCTGAAGATGGCCTTGGTGCCGTCCCAGGACACTGCCGGGTCGCGCACTGCGATCGAGTTCTCGCGCTGCGGGCCGCTGTTGCCGCGGCCAGCCTCCAGGGTCAGGTTGCGCAGGCTGCCGTTGGGGTAGCGGATGTACAGATCGCCGCCGCGGCCGGCCACGTCCACGCCGCCGCGATGGTTGGCGAACACCGCACCGATGGTCGCGAAGTCCTCCGGAACCGGGTACTGGGTGACGAACAGGATGGGATTGGGCAGCTGTTGAGCGGCCGCGGCCGTGGCCAGGAACAACGCGGCCGCAGTGGCTGCGCAACGAACGTGATGCAAACGCATGAATGTCCTCCCCAGTCAATTTGTCGAAAAAGCGGCTCATGCCGCTTTCTCAATCGAACGGTGCAAGCGGGGTTCGCCCACGTTCTCCGACCGTCGACCGCCGGCGCGATCAACAATCGGGCGATCCATCCCCGGATCGCCCCAGCAGACTATTTGCAATAGCCTGCCGGACGGCGCGGAGCCTCGCTCAAGCCGGTGAGGCCTGTTGTGACGTGCTTGGCGCAGCGCACGTGCGTTGACGTGTTTCCGCCAAACACGTAGGAACATCCGACCAGGGGACAACGCCCAAAGCCGGGGAAACCGAACGCGGCGCGTGCGGCCGACTTTCAGGTCGGCGCAAAGACCTGCTGCAACACCTGATGCGCCGCGTGTGGCCGGCCCAGGCGGCGCGCGTTGTCGCGCATGCGTGCGAGCCGCTGCGGCTCGGCGAGCAGGGCACGCACGCGGTATTCCAGCGCGACCGCATCGACCGCCTTGAGTCCGGCGCCGTGTTCGAGCAAGTAGTCGCAGTTGCGCTCCTCCTGGCCGGGGATCGGTGCGAACACGATCAATGGCAGGCCCAGGGCCAGGCACTCGGAGGTGGTCAGTCCGCCCGGCTTGCCGATCGCGAAGTCGGCACAACCCATGAGTCGCTCGATGGTACGGGTGAAGCCCTGCGGGAACAGTCGCTGCGGGTGCTGTGCGGCGATGCGCTGCAGGCGCTCGAGCATGGCCTCGTTGCGACCGGCCAGGGCGACGAGCTGGAAATCGAGATCCAGCCGCAGCAGCCCTTCGGCGGCCTCGTCCAGCGCGCCTACACCGGCGCCGCCGCCCATCAGCAACACGATCGGCCGGCTCGCATCGAGGCCTGCCGCGGCCGCGCAGGTCTGCCGGTCCGGCACCTGCGCAAACGCCGGCATGATCGGAATGCCGCTGACGTGGATGCGTTCCGCCGGCAGGCCGCGAGCGCGCATGCGCGCGGCGACTTCGTCGCTGGCGGCGAAATAGCCGGCCAGCCGCGGTATCACCCACAGCGCGTGCAGGTCGAAGTCGGTGACCTGCACATGCACCGGGCACGTCAGCCGTGCCAGCGTCTGTTCGCGCGCCAGCAGTTCGGCGGGCAGGAAGTGCGTGCAGATGATCACGTCCGGCGCGAAATCGGCGATGGCGCCAAGCAGGCTGCGCGCGTTGAGCCGCTCGATTGCGCGGCGCAGGCGCGCCGGCATGGCGTCCGGAGGGGTTTTGTCGGTGATGCGGTAGAGCTGCGCCCACAGTGCCGGGAATTTGTCCACCAGGCGCAAATAGAAATCCGTATACAGTTTTCGGAAAGCACCGGGGACGTAGTCCATCACGTCCAGATGCAGTGTCTGCGCGCCGAAATCGGCCTGTGCCGCGGCGCACAGCGCATCCGCGGCACGGCCGTGGCCGGCGCCGGCGGAAACACTGAGCAGCAGGAGGCGCCGCGGCCGCGCCGAGGATGCGGTTGACTCAGGCATCGGCGCCGCGCAACGCGCGTACCTGAGCTTCGAGGGTTTCCGCGCTGGCGTTTTCCGCCGCCACCGGCACGCCCGCGGCCAGGCCGATGCGCGACCAGAAGCGGCGTGGCAGGCGCGAGCGGCCCAGCGCGCTGTCGCGGCGACTGAATATCGAGCCCCACAGGCCGCGCAGCGCCAGCGGCACCACTGGTACCGGACGTCGTTCGAGGATCTTCTCCACGCCGGACTTGAACTCGGCGATCTCTCCGTCCTTGGTCAGGCCGCCTTCGGGGAAAATGCACACGACATTTCCCTCGGCCAGTTCCTTGTCGACCTCTTCGAAGGCTTTCGCCAGCAGTTCCGGGTTTTCCTTGTAGCCCGCGATCGGGATTGCCTTGGCGGTGCGGAAGATGAAGCTCAGCACGGGAATATTGAAAATCTTGTAATACATCACAAAGCGTACCGGTCGGCGCACGCTGCCGCCGATGATCAGCGCGTCCATGAAGCTCACATGGTTGCTGACCAGCAGCGCCGGACCCTCCTCGGGAATGTGATCCAGCCCGTCGAGCCTGATGCGATAGAGCGTGTTGACGAGGATCCAGCTCAGGAACCGCATCAGGAACTCGGGCACGAGCGTGTAGATGTAGATCGCCACCACGGCATTGAGCACGGCCGTGGCCAGCAGCAGCTGCGGGATCGACAGCCCGGCGATATTGAGCAGCACCGTCGACAGGCCGGCCGCGACCACCATGAACAGCGCGTTGAGGATGTTGTTGGCCGCGATTACGCGCGAACGCCGTGACGGATCCGAACGCGTCTGGATCAGCGCGAACAGCGGCACGATGAAAAAGCCCGAAAACACCGCCATGAGCAGCAGATCGAACAGCACGCGCCAGATCCACGGCTGCGCGAGCAGCGCGGCGACGCCCAGATCGTGCACCACGGCGAGGTCGGGCTTGGCAAAATACAGGTCGGCGCCGAACAGGGTCATGCCGATGGAACCAAACGGCACCAGGCCGATCTCGACCTTGTGACCGGACAGCCGTTCGCACAGCAGCGAGCCGATGCCGATGCCGAGCGAGAACACGGTCAGCAGGAAGGTATAGACATTCGCGTTGCCGCCGATCACGAGCTGGGCATAGGTCGGTAGCTGGGTGATGAACACCGAGCCGAAGAACCAGAACCAGGAAATGCCGAGGCAGGACAACAGTACGGCGCGGTTGCCGCGGATGTAGCCAACGTTGCGCCAGGTTTCGCTGAACGGGTTCCAGTTGATCGTGAGGTTCGGATCGGGTGCCGGGACGGTCGGCATGCGCATTGAACAGGCAAGGCCGATCAACGCCGTCGTGATGGTCGCGGCACCGACCAGCCAGGCGCCGTGGTCGGGAATGTTGATCAGGGTCGCGCCGAGGTTCTGGCCGAGCAGGATCGCGAGGAAGGTCGCCATCTCGATCAGGCCGTTGCCGCCGACCAGTTCGCTCGAATCGAGTACCTGCGGCAGCAGGCCGTACTTGAGCGGCCCGAACAGTGTCGAGTGCAGGCCCATCATGAACAGCATGGTCATCAGCAGCGGCAGGCTCTTGGCGAGGAAGCCGAACAGCGCGATGACCATGATCGCGACCTCCAGCAGCTTGACCAGCTGCGCGAGCCGGGCCTTGTCGTATTTGTCCGACAGCTGCCCGCTCGTGGCCGAGAACAGCAGGAATGGCGCTATGAACAGCGCGGCGGCGAGATTGGTGTAAGTGGCCGCGCGCACGGGATCGTGGGCGGCGATCTGGTACACGGCCATGATCACGAGCGCGTTCTTGAACACGTTGTCGTTGAACGCACCCAGGGCCTGGGTCCAGAAGAACGGCGCGAAGCGGCGTGATTTCAGCAGGGCGAACTGGTTGCTGCTCGACATGGCGGGAACCTTGGAAAGTCCTTCGCAATCTAGCAGACCCGACGTTGCGACGGCCTGCGCCGCGCGGCGCGCGGCATGCCCCGTCCGGCGGCCGACCTGACCGGACGTTAAGGAATCCCGGTCCCACGATCCCGCTTCCCCGACACGGTCCCGTAAACTTCCGCCTTTCCCCGCAACGAACGCCCCTCGGGCGCCCGGAGTTCCATGAAACTGACCCGCCTAGCCCTCGCCGGCGCCATCGCGCTGCTGCTATCCGCCGCGGCCTTCGCCCAGAACGTCATCCGGCCCGTGCCGTCTCCCGATCTCAGCAACCTCAGCAAGGCAGAAGCCGCGCAACTCGTCGAAATGCGCGCCGAATTTGACCGTAGCAAGATGACGATGGTGGGCGAACCGCTCGCCAAGGCGTATTCGCTGCTCGCCTCGAGCTATGCGCAGGCCGGGTTGTACGACGCCGCCGACGTGGCGCTGGCCAACGCCATTGTCGTGACGCCGGAGGACGCGCGCTGGATCTACCTGCGCGGCATGCTCGCCCGCATGCGCAACCAGACGGCGCAGGCAAATGAACTGCTGGAGCAGGCGCTACGCCTCGACCGCAAGTACCTGCCCATTCGCATCGCCGTGATCGAAGGCCGACTGACGGCCGGCGACGTCGAAGGCGCGCGCCAGATCGCCGAACAGGCGGGTGCCGAGGGCAAGAACAATGCGTCGCTCGCTGCACTGCGCGGTCGCATCGCGCTGCGCCAGCGTCGCCATGCCGACGCGCTGAGCGCGATCAACGAAGCGCTGCGGCTGGACCCGGCCGCAGACCAGCTCTACGCGGTGCAGGCCGACATCTTTGCGGCGCAGGGCAACACCGCCAACGCGAACACCGCACGCGCCAAGGCGGGCACCACCGCCGTCCGGCAACTCGACACGCTGCTCGCCGGGTTTCTCGGCGCACGCGCGATCACCATGCCGGTTGCCGGCCAGGCTGCGCCGGCTGCCGGCGGTTCGGGCAGCGATGATGCGCTGTCGAAAGCGCGCTTCCTGATTGGCGTGCAGCAGTTCGAAGACGCGCGCGTTCCGTTGGACCAGGCCCTCAGGAGCAAGCCCAACGATTCGGGCCTGCTCGGTCTCTCGGCCCGCATCGAGGCGTTGCTCGGCAATCGCAGCCTGGCCACGACGCGAGCGAACGAAGCGGTGCGGCTGTCGCCCAACGATGCGGCCGCGCTGGTCACGCGTGGCGTGGTGGCCGAGACGGGCGGCGACGAAGCCGCGGCCCAGGCCGACTACGAAAAGGCGATCGGCCTGAGTCCGAGCCTGACCGAAGCGCGCCTGCTGCTGGGCAACCGCTACATGCGCCTTAACCGCTATGCCGCCGCCGCCGAGCAGTACCGCCAGCTCATCAAGCTGGAGCCGAAGGTTGCCGAGCACCTCGGCCGTCTGGCCGCAGCGCAGGTCGCTGACGGCCGCTGTACCGAGGCCCTGCGAGACCTGGAGCCGGCTCTGCCGAAACCCGATGCCACCGAACCGCGACCCTACGTCAAGCAGATCTACGTGCGCGTGGTCAGCACCTGCCGCGGCGCCGCCGACGCGCAGCACAAGGTCGCCTCGGGCTATGCGGACGAACTCTATCGCCGGCGGCCTGCGCCACCGGTGGTCGAAGCCATCGCGCTCGCGCATGCGGCGCGTGGCAACTTCACGGTGGCCAAGGAAATGCAGGGCTCGGCGATCTTCGCCGCAGTGCGCGATGGCGGCACCGAAGCGGCGGAACCGTTTCGCGAGTTTTTCAAGAAGTTCGAAACGGGCCAGATGCCCGACCGCCCTTGGCCGGCTGACAACAGCTTCTTCAAGCCGGCAAGGCTGCAGCCGCAGCCCTCGCGTCCCGCACCGACGGCGACCGCTCCTGCGCCCCGGCAGAACTGACCCGGACGCTGCCCGGGCCGGAAAATAGGGCAGAAGAGTGAGAAGCGAGTGACGCCAGGTCTCGGCCGGCGCGCTCGCTTCCCACCTGGCCGCGCGCAGGCCGGAAGCCTGCGCGCGGCTCCTGCGCAGTGGACGCGTCGGCGCCTCAGCGGCAGGCACCGCGCCGGAAGTGGAAATAGCCGCCGATCGGGCCGTGCACGACCAGTTCGCCGTCGCGCTGCGACACGATCTCCCAGTCCCTATCGCCGCCGCCGAGCATGTCGTTCTCGATCGCGAAGCCCGATTCCTTGCGCACGATGCGGCTCCTGATCGTGCCGCCGCCGCGCTTCATGCGGTATTCGACTGTGTCGCCGTCGAAGACCCAGTCCGCCGGCATGGAGTCGTCCTTCTCACCCTGCGCATCCATCGATACGGCGTATTCGCACCATGCGCCGCTGAGCGTGGCGCTGCTGCCGCCCTTGCCGCGGGCAGAACCAGGGCTGACCGTTTCGGAGGGTGCGACGCCCTTGACCGCGATCTCGCCACCGGTGCCGGGCGCGCAGGGCTTGTCCTTGAATTCGATCGCGCCGCTGGCGTTCTTGCACTTGTATACGGCAGCCGTCGCGTTGAACGAAAGCAGCGTGGCGGCGATGGCAACGAGAAGGCGCATGGCGGGTGCTCGACGAGGGAATGGCGCGATGATGCGTCGTCCGGGAAGCGACGTCCCTGACGTTTTGTCCGGCGCAGCGCTCAACGGTTGAGCGCGCGGTAGCCGATGTCGCGGCGATAGAACATGCCGTCGAAGCGCACGCTGCGCGCGGCTGCATAGGCGCGCTCGCGCGCCTGGGCGATGTCCTTGCCCAGCGCGCAGGCCGTGAGCACGCGTCCGCCGGCGCTGACCGCGCGGCCCTGCTCGTCGAGCTTCGTGCCGGCCTGGAACACCTTGGCATCGGGATCGAGGTTCGCGCCGAGCCCCTCGATCGTATCGTTCAGGCGTACCGTGCCCGGATAGCCCTGCGCGGCCAGCACCACGCCGAGCGCCGGCCGCGGATCCCACTCGGCCGTCATGCGGTCGAGCCGGCCGTCCAGCGCCGCTTCGACGAGTTCGACGAGATCGGACTTGAGGCGCATCAGGATCGGCTGGGTTTCCGGATCGCCGAAGCGCACATTGAACTCGATGACCTTGGGCGCGCCGCTCTTGTCGATCATGAGGCCGGCGTAGAGAAAACCGATGAAGGGCGCGCCTTCGGCCGCCATGCCCGCGAGGGTCGGTTCGATGACTTCGCGCAGGATGCGCTGCTCGACCTCGGGCGTGACCACGGGTGCTGGCGAGTAAGCGCCCATCCCGCCGGTGTTGGGGCCGAGGTCGCCTTCGTCGCGACGCTTGTGGTCCTGGCTCGTGGCCATCGGCAGGGCGCGCTGGCCGTCGCTGATGACGATGTAGCTGGCTTCCTCGCCATCGAGGAATTCTTCGATCACGACGCGGGCGGACGCGTCGCCGAGCGAATGCGCGCCGAGCATGTCGTGCAGCGCCAGCTCCGCATCGGCCAGGGTCAGTGCGACGACCACGCCCTTGCCTGCGGCAAGGCCGTCGGCCTTGATCACGATCGGCGCGCCGTGACGGCGTACATAGGCGAGGGACGCGGCAAGTTCGGTGAACACCGCATAGCGGGCCGTGGGGATGTTGCGGCGGGCGAGAAAATCCTTGGCGAAGGCCTTGGATCCCTCCAACTGGGCGGCGACGCGGCGCGGACCGAAGCAGCGCAGCCCGGCGGTACGAAACTTGTCGACGACGCCGGCGACCAGTGGCGCCTCGGGACCGACGATGGTCAGCTCGACCCCCTCGCGCCTGGCCAGGGCGAGCAGTCCCTCGATATCGGTCATGGCCACCGCGGCATTGCGCACGCCGGGTTCGAGCGCCGTGCCGGCGTTGCCAGGCGCAACAATCACCTCGACCACGCGCGGCGACTGCTTGATCTTCCAGGCCAGCGCGTGCTCGCGCCCGCCCGACCCGATGACGAGGACTTTCATGGCAACCCTGAGGAAAAGGCAAAACGGGTCGCGATTGTAACGTGCGGCCATGGCCGGCCGGAAATTCCCGATGCGCATCGCCGGCTACACGAAGAAAGGGCGCGAGAAGAAGCCACGAAATCGTTACGTTTTGTATACCCGGCGCCCGGGCGCTCCCGCGGAGGCATTTGTTCAGCCGCGCGACGGCGAAGCGATGCATCAATGCGCGCCGCGCACTCCCGCGCATCCGGGGAATATCAACGTCGGTGAACGTCCTGCGCCTCTATCTGCGCGTCATCGGATTGCTTGCGCCCGAACGCAAGCTCGCTATCACCCTGACCCTGGCCAACCTTGCGCTGGCTGGCATCTATTTCGTCGAACCCTTGCTGTTCGGCCAGGTGGTCGATGCGCTCGGCGTGAGCGGCGCCGCCGATGCGCCACGCCTGATCGCGCTGTGGGCGCTGGCCGGTTTCGGCGGCGTAGCGGCGAGCGTGTGGATCTCGCTGCACGCCGACCGTCTCGCCCACCGGCGCCGGCTCGCCGCGATCGAGCAGTTCTTTGCCCACGGCGCGTCGTTGCCGTTGTCGTTCCATGGCGAGAACCACACCGGCCGCCTCTCGCGCATCATGCATGGTGGTGTCGGCAATCTGTTCGGCCTGTGGCTCGGTTTCTTCCGCGAGCATCTGGCCACCTTGCTGGCCATCCTCGTGATGGTGCCCGTGGCGCTGTACATGAACTGGAAGCTTGCCCTGCTCATGGTCGGGCTCATGACCAGCTTCGCCGTGTTTAACGCAATCGCGATCCGGCGCACGCACCAGGCGCAGGCGGAAGTCGAAGAACTGCACCATGAGATCTCCACGCGCGCGAGCGACGTGTTCGGCCACGTCGGCGTGGTGCAGAGCTTTACGCGCCTCGGCGAGGAAATCGGTGCGCTCAGGCAGATGATGACGCGCGTGCTCAGCGCACAGTATCCGGTGCTACGCGGCTGGGCCGTGCTGTCGGTGCTCAACCGCGCGGCAAGTACGCTGACCATCGTGGCGATCTTCGCGCTCGGTGCGAACCTGCATGCCAAGGGCGAAGTCAGCGTCGGCAATATCGTCAGCTTCGTCGGCTTCTCGATGATGCTGATCGGGCGTCTGGAGCAGTTCGCCGGCTTCATCTCTGGCCTGTTCTTCCAGACCCATTCGCTGCGCAACTTCTTCGATGTGCTCGACACGCCAGCGGCCATCGGGAGTCGGGCCGATGCGGTCGACCTCGGCCGCGCGCGGGGTGACGTGGTGTTCGACGACGTGAGCTTCAGCTACGCGCCCGCCGACGGCATGCCGGTACAGGCGGTCAGGAACCTCAGCTTTCGCGCCGCCGCGGGCAGCACCATCGCGCTGGTCGGACCTACCGGTGCCGGCAAGACCACGGCGCTGAGCCTGCTCTATCGCGCCTACGACCCGCAGTCCGGCGCCATCCGCATCGACGGCAAGGATCTGCGCACACTCGAGCTGGATTCCCTGCGCCGCAACATCGGCGTCGTGTTCCAGGAGCCGGGCCTGTTCTATCGCTCGATCGCGGAGAACCTCAAGCTGGCCAATCCGCAGGCGACGTCCGCGCAGATCGAGGCGGCAGCGCGCGCGGCGGAAGCGCACGGCTTCATCAGCGCCAAGCCCGAGGGCTACGACACGCTCGTGGCCGAGCGTGGCCGTTCGCTGTCCGGCGGAGAGCGCCAGCGACTCGCCATTGCGCGCGCCATGCTCAAGGACGCGCCGATCCTGATTCTCGACGAAGCCACCAGCGCGCTCGACAACGGTACAGAGGCGCGCATCCAGAAGGCGCTCACGGGCCTGTCGCAGGACCGCACGACGTTCGTCATCGCACATCGCCTGTCCACCGTGCGCAAGGCGGACCTGATCCTCGTGCTGGATCAGGGGCGGCTCGTCGAGAGCGGGCGCTTCGACGAACTCATCGCCCGCGGCGGCTTGTTCGCCGAGCTGGCCGACCAGGGAAAATTCGCGCCGGATGCGGTGGAGGAGCCGGAAGATAGCCTGGCGCGGGCCGCCTGATGAGTCAGTAGAGAGGGAAGATGAGCGGGAAACGAGTAAAGGCGGATCTTGCGCTTCTTGACTTTACTTCTCCTCTGCGTGCGTCAGAGGAATTGCTCAGTGGAACGGGAAGCGGCGGGCGCCGCTACTCGTTTCTCACTCCTCCACACTCTTGTCCGTGTTGAGCGCCGCGAGCAGTCCGGCGCGCGGCAGCTTGCCGGTTTCGTTGCGCGGTAATTTATCCACTTTGCGCAAAGGTCGCGGCAGGAAGGCTGGGTCCATCGCGCCGCGCAGCGCAGAAAGTATCGCCGCCTCACTCAGATCCGGTGCGACGACGAGCGCGGCCAGGCGTTGCACGCCACAGTGGTCGCCGTCGCGCTGGAAGATCACGCCATCGACAACGCCGTCTATCGCGAGCAGGCGGCGCGTGAGGTCGGCCAGTGAGGCGCGTTTGCCGGCGATCTCGAGCAGATCGGAGTTGCGACCGCGCAGGCGAAACAGGCGTCCGGGCAACAGTTCCACAATGTCCTGCAATGCGACCGGCGCGTCGAACCAGTCGGCGGCGACCAGCGTGCCGTCCGGCTGCGGCCGCAGGTGTATTCCGGGATAGTGCTGCCAGCTTTCCTGCTCGGCGCTGCGTCGGTGTGCAATCACGCAGGTTTCGGTGGAGCCGAACACCTCGATGACTCGCGTCGCGAAACGCGCCTCGGCCGCGGCGGCCAGTTCGCGGCACAGTGGCGCGGTCGCGCAGACCACACCGGCGAGTTGCGGCAGCGCGATGTCCGACTGCACCAGCGCGCGCAGATGCACCGGTGTGGTGACGAGCACGCGCGGCGCCGGCAGCGCGGCGAGCGTCGCGGCGATATCGGCGGGCATCAGCGGCTTACCGGTATCGACAGCGACATCCGCCAGCAACGGCAGCAGCACCGACATCTCCATGCCGTACATGTGCTGCGGCGGCACAGTCGCTACGAGGTTCAGCGGCGCATCGGCACAGTGCTCGCGCAGCAGCGTCGCGTTCAACGCGCTGCTGGCGTAAAAGCCGGCCCAGGTCTTGGCGTTGGGTTTCGGTGTGCCGGTGGAACCCGAGGTATACCCGATCGCGACGATCTGGCGGCCGGGCATCAGCGGAATCGGCGCGTCTGCGGCGAGGTTCAACGCATCCAGCGCGGGCAACTGCCACAAGCGCGGCGGCGAAGCATCGAGCACGCGATCACTGATCGCATAGCAGCCCGGGTGCGCGCCCATGACTTCGTCGACATCCTGGCGCGCACGCGAGGGCGGCAGCAGATTGGTCTGGCCGGCGACGGCGACGGCGGCAAACGTGACGAGGAAGTGATAGCGGTCTTCGCACAGATTGACCGCGGCCGCGGCCCTGGGCAACTGTGCGGCAACAGCGGCAACAGCGGCGACATGGCGCAGGAATTCCTTCTGACGCACGGGTCGGCCGCTGAGCCAGGCGACGATGCGCTCTTCCTTTCCGGCGACCAGCGGCAGCACTGCCGCTGTGCCGCGCGCTCCCTGAATGACTGCGGACATAGCCCCCCGGCCCTCAATGTCGTACCAATTTCCCGCTGATAGCGTCGCGTATCGCGGTCGGCCGCTCAAGCCCCCCGACCGGGGCATCGACAATCGCATCGAGATCGCCGCCAAACACCGTACGTATTTCGGCCGCGGTTCGTGCAGGCGGTTCGCCGTGGCGGTTGGCGCTGGTCGAAACCAGTGCGCCGCCGAAGGCCCGACACAGCGCTGCGGCGGGCGCGTGCGCGGTCACGCGCAACGCGATGCCGGCATGGCCGCCGGCGATCCAGGCGGGCACCCGTAGCGAACGCGGCAGGATCCAGGTATGCGGTCCGGGCCACGTGGCGCGGACCCGGTCCAGCACGTCCACGGGCACTTCGTCGAGCGCGATATAGCGCTCGATCTGCGCAAAATCGGCCGCAATCAGCAGCACACCCTGCTGAGGTGGACGTTGCTTGAGCGCGAACAGGCGGCTCAGGGCCGCTTCGTTGTGCGGATCGCAGCCGAGTCCATAGACCGATTCCGTCGGATAGGCGACGACGCCGCCGCGACGCAGCGCGGCGGCAGCGGCGTCCAGATCATGCGCGATCACGGCGATGCCGCCTCAGGCTTTCGATCTGGCCGGCGCTTTCTTCGCTGCGGCTTTCTTGGCGGTGGACTTGCCGGCGGACTTCTTGGCTGTCGCTTTCTTGGCTGTCGTTTTCTTGGCGGCCGTCTTGCTGGCGGTGGCCTTCTTGGCAGCAGACCCGGCATCAGCGCTCTTCTTCGCCGAGGTCTTGGGTTCTGCTTTGCCCTTGCCCTTGCCGAAGCGTCCGCCGCCGCGTGCCGGCTTGTCCGGCGCGGCGGCGAGGAATTCCAGACACTCGGCTTCGGTCAGCGACTCGGGCTCGCGGTCTTTCGGAATGCGGCCGTTCTTGGCACCGTCGGTGATGTACGGGCCGTAGCGGCCGCGCAGCACCTGGATCGCGCCGTCCTGGAAGCTCTTGATCAGCCGGTTGGCGGCGGCCTCGGCCTTCTCGTGCAGCAACTGCACGGCGCGCGGCAGTTCGACCGTATACGGGTCGTCCTCCGCCTTGAGCGAGGCATAGACCGACCCGTGCTTCACGAACGGACCGAAGCGGCCGACGCCGACGGTGATGTCGGTGCCGTCGGGATGCGCGCCGAGGTTGCGCGGCAGCTTGAACAGCTCAAGCGCATCGGGCAGCGAGATGGTGTGGATGCTCTGGTTCGCGCGCAGGCTGGCAAAGCGCGGCTTGTCCTCGTCTTCCTTGGTGCCGATCTGGGCGAATGGACCGAAGCGGCCCAGCCGCACCGTGACCGGCTTGCCGCTGGCCGGATCGTCGCCGAGCACGCGCGAACCGCTGGCTTCGGAACGGTCCACCGATTCGTTCTTTTCCTCGACCAGCGACTTGAATGGTGACCAGAAGCGCTGCATCAGCGGCACCCAGTCCTCCTCGCCGCGACTGACCGCATCAAGCTCGTCCTCGAGCTTGGCGGTGAAGTCGTAGTCGACGTAGCGGGTGAAGTGGCCGCTCAGGAACTTGCTGACCGCGCGGCCGACGTCGGTCGGGCGAAAGCGGCGTGCGTCGAGGGTGACGTACTCGCGCGAGAGCAGGGTCTGGATGATGCTGGCGTAGGTCGACGGCCGGCCGATGCCGAATTCTTCCAGCGTCTTTACCAGGCTGGCTTCGGAGAAGCGCGGCGGTGGCTCGGTGAAATGCTGTTCGGCCAGGATCGCCGACAACGGCACGACGTCGCCGACGGCCATGCGCGGCAGCTTGCGGCCTTCGTCCTCGTCTTCAGCGGCCTTCTGGTCCTTGCCTTCCTCGTAGACGGCGAGGAAGCCCGCGTCGACAACCGTGGTGCCGCTGGCGCGGAATGCCGAATCCGCGCCGCAGGCGAGGTCGACCGAGACGGTGTTCAGCGTCGCATGCTGCATCTGGCTGGCGACCGTGCGCTTCCAGATAAGGTCGTAGAGCTTGCGCTGCTCCTCGCTGAGCGCGCTGGCGACGCTGGCCGGGCGGCGCATCGCCGCGGTCGGCCGGATCGCCTCATGCGCTTCCTGCGCGTTCTTGGACTTGGTCTTGTAGACGTTGGGCGTCTCCGGCAGCGCCTTCTTGCCGTAGTCGCGGCCGATCACGTCGCGCAGCTCTTCGATCGCGTCGTTGGACAGGCTGGTCGAGTCGGTACGCATGTAGGTGATCAGGCCGACCACGCCCTCGTCGCCGATCGCGATACCCTCGTACAGCTGCTGCGCCAGACGCATCGTGCGGCTGGTGGTGAAGCCGAGCTTGCGCGCGGCTTCCTGCTGCAGCGTCGAGGTCGTGAACGGCGCGGCCGGGCGGCGCTTGCGTTCCTTGGACTGCACGTCGGCGACCTTGAGCTGGCCACCGCTCCAGGTAGGCTCGCCGGTATCGAACGGCGTGTCGCTGCCGGCGATGCGGTGGGCGCCGGCGGCGGCATACAGCGCGTCGCGCGCCGCGTAGGCGGCACCGGCCTCGGTCAGGTCGAACTGTTCGAATTTCTTGCCGTCGAGGCGCAGCAGGCGGGCGCGGAACGGGGTGGCGGAATGGGCCAGCTCCGCGTCCATGCTCCAGTATTCGCGCGCCTTGAACGCCTCGATCTCTTCCTCGCGCTCGACGATCATGCGCAGCGCCGGCGACTGCACGCGTCCGGCGGACAGGCCGCGCTGCACCTTGCGCCAGAGCACCGGCGACAGGTTGAAGCCGACCAGATAGTCCAGCGCGCGGCGCGCCTGCTGGGCGTTGACCAGATCCAGCGACAATTCGCGCGGATGGTCTACTGCTTCACGGATCGCCTTGGGGGTGATTTCCGAGAACACGACGCGGTGTACCTGCTTGCCCTCAAGCAGGCCGCGTTCGCGCAGGATCTCGCTGATGTGCCAGCTAATCGCCTCGCCTTCGCGATCCAAGTCGGTCGCGAGATAGAGCGAGTCGGCCTTGGCGGCGGCCTTGGCGATTGCGTCGACGTGCTTTTCGTTCTTGTCGATGACCGCGTAGTTCATGGCGAACTGCTGGTCGGGGTTGACGGCGCCCTCCTTGGGCACGAGGTCGCGCACATGGCCGTAGGACGCGAGGACAGTGAAGTCCTTGCCCAGGTATTTGTTGATCGTCTTGGCCTTGGCGGGCGATTCGACGATGAGTAGGTTCTTGGCCATTGCGGGTGGCGCGTCCTCTGCGCGGGCTGCCGGCGAACCGGCAACTGCTGGGTCGATTGCGTGGGGATTGGGACGCCGGTCCGCGGCATCCTCTTTTTTCATCGTGCACACAGGCTGCGCGGTGCTGTCAAGCCGATCTGAATGACGGGATGGTCCGGATCAGGCGTCCGGCGATGCGCTCAGCGGCGCTGATAGCGCCCGCCGCCGCAACTGCTGACCTCGCCATCGAGCTCCAGCAGAAGCAGCATCGAGGATAGCGCCGCGACGCCCAACCCGGTGCGCGCAGACAACTCGTCCAGCCCGGTCGGGTCGTGGCCGAGGGCCGTGAGGACGCGGCCGTAGTCGGCGTCGCGGGCCGGCGCGGCGGCCGTCGCGGCGTCGATGGATGCCGGAGGAAGCAGGTGCTGACGCAGGCGTTCGCCGAGCGCCTGCGCCAGCGGCGCCAGATCCTCGATGATCTCGGCTGCAGTCTCGACGAGGCGGGCACCCTGGCGGATCAGCTGGTGACAGCCGCGGGCCAGCGGATTGTGGATGGAGCCTGGCAAGGCAAACACCTCGCGGCCCTGTTCGCCGGCAAGGCGCGCCGTGATCAGCGAGCCGGACTGCGTACTGGCCTCGACCACGAGCACGCCCAGGGAGAGTCCCGCGATGATGCGGTTGCGGCGGGGGAAGTGCGCCGGGCGAGCTTCGACGCCCGGCGGGAATTCGCTGACCAGAGCGCCGTTTGCGCGGATCCGTGCGGCCAGGGAGGCGTGCTTGCGCGGATAGACCCGGTCCGGTCCGGTGCCCATGACCGCGATGGTCGACGCCCCGGCATCGAGGGTCGCCGAGTGGGCGGCCGCATCGACGCCGTCGGCCAGGCCGCTGGTCACTGCAAAACCGGCGGCCGCCAGGTGCTGGGCAAAACTGCGCGCGTTGGTCAGGCCGCCGGCGGTCGCGTTGCGCGCGCCGACGATCGCGATCTGCGGCAGCCAGAGCTTGCTCGCGTCGCCGGCCACGAACAGTGCCGCCGGGGCTGCGCCGGCCTCTCGCAGCAGGGCGGGGTAATCCTCGTCGAGCCAGGTCAGCAGGTGCCGGCCGTCGGCGGCGAGCCAGTCGCAGTCGGCAGCGATGCGTGCGTGGTCGGGCGTGCGCAGCCAGGCCAGGGTTTCCTCGGCAAACGAGAACTCGCGGCGCAGCGGTTCCAGGCCGGACAGGACTGCCGCGGCGCTGCCGGCACGCGTCACGAGGCTGCGCAGGCGGGTCGCGCCGAGGCCCGGCGCGCGCAGCAGGACCAGCCAGGCTTCCGTTTCCTCAGGACTGCGCAACTCGGGATTCATGCGCCGAGTATAGGCGCCCACGGAAAAAAGGCGCCGGTCATGCCGGCGCCTTTCATGCAGTCAACGAGGGCATCACCAGCGTTGCGCAGCTGTGCTCCTGCCTTCAACTTTCCTGACTATTCCGGGGCACGCAGCACGTCGTTCAGGTGTACCGGCCGCAGGCCGTCCATGACGAGACCGTAGCTGACGCGATCGAAGGTGCGGAAGATCATGACGTGGCCCACGTATTCCTCCGGCAGCGTGACCTTGGAGTCCTTCGGATTGAAGAACTGGCGCGCACCGTCGTCGGGATACTTGTACTTGTCCGTGATCCGGTCACCTGGGTGATAGATGGTGAATACGTGGCCGTTCTCGATACCGTCGGCCGCGCCACGTGACAGCGCGACGACCTGCTTGGGGCCGACCGCATTGAGCGCATCGGTGAATGCCAGCACTTCGAAGCTGGCCGGAACCGACGTCGGCGGATGCGGCAGGTACTGCGAATCGTAGGGCTTGGCCTCGATCGGCATGATCAGGTCGCCGGCGCGTATCTCGAAGTCCGAATAGGTGATCAGCAGCGAACTCGGATCGCCGGTGCGCGTGACCTGCGCGTTGGCGATGACCTGCACTTCATAGCCCAGCACGCTCGAATTGCGGCCGAACATGTTCTTCACCGGGTTGTTGTGCCAGATCATCTTGTTCTGGCCGTGCTGCGCGTCCAGCTGGCGCACATGGGTAGTCGGCGGCTCGTTCTTGCGGCCTTCGATCGAGTAGTAGAGGTTGGTCGGCCGAACGACGACGAAGGCGTCGCCGGGCTTGGCGTCGAGGCCACGCACGTAGACAAGGCTGCCGTTGATGCCGCGCAGCTTGTTTTCCTCGATCGCGACGACGTGCGGGAGTCCGCGGAACGTCTTGTCGTCGACGACGCGCATGTTCTTGAGGAACTGCTCGATGTCCTTGAGATCGATCGGCAGGATCGCTTCATCAAGCGGCTCGCGCCGCACACGCGGCCCCGTGCTGCTGAGGCGGGCGCCGCCACCGCCGTTCAGGTAGGACAGGTTGAGCACGTCACCCGGATAGATCAGGTGTGGATTTTCCACCTGCGGGTTGGCCTGCCAGATTTCCGGCCACAGCCAGGGTTTCTTGAGGAAGCGGGCGGAAATGTCCCAGAGGGTGTCTCCACGCTTCACCGTATAGGTGTCGGGGTGTCCGTTGCGCAGCTCGGACTCGTTGACGGCAAAAGCCGTGAGCGCGACGAGCAATCCGGCAAAAAGTGCAGGTAGTTTTTTAAGCATGGCCGCCAATTACCTGATTCCCCAAGGGCATCGTGAGTGTAGCCGAAGAAAATATGCACGCAAGCTGTCGTCCCCGGCGCGCTGTACGCGCCCCTGTGCAGACCGCTTGCTGCTCCCCCCGACGCGGACAAATCCGCGTAGAATTTCCGCATGTTACGCGCGTAACGGAACCCGCTTCCGCCAACTTCCGCGCAGATTCCTTCGAGGTGCCCTATGGCCAAGCTCACTATTCTCGAGTTTCCCGACCCGCGCCTGCGGACCAAGGCGCAGCCCGTGACCGATTTCGGCGCCGACCTGGCCCGGCTGGTCGCGGACATGTTTGAAACCATGTATGAGGCGCCGGGCATCGGCCTGGCCGCGACCCAGGTCAACGTGCACCGCCAGCTGCTGGTGCTGGACGTGTCGGAAGACAAGAACCAGCCGCATGTACTGTGCAACCCGCGCGTCCTGGCCAAGGACGGCATCCAGACCTATCAGGAAGGCTGCCTCTCGGTGCCCGGGATCTTTGCCGACGTGGAGCGCGCCAACCAGATCACGGTCGAGGCCGAGGACATCCACGGCAAGACCTTCAGCCTGCAGGCCGACGGCCTGCTCGCGGTCTGCATCCAGCACGAGATGGACCACCTGGCCGGTCGCCTGTTCGTCGACTATCTCTCGCCGCTCAAGCGCGAGATGGTGCGCAAGAAGCTCGAAAAGCAGCGCCGCAGCGCCTGATATCCAATGACCCCACCTCTTCGCGTGGTGTTCGCCGGAACGCCTGAATTCGCCGTGCCCTGCCTGTCCGCCTGTGTCCAGCCGGGCATCGAGGTGGTCGCCGTCTACACTCAGCCGGACCGTCCGGCCGGGCGCGGGCGCAAGCTCACGCCGGGTCCGGTCAAGCTGGCGGCGCTGGAGCGCGGCAATCGCGTGGAGCAGCCCGAGAATTTCCGCAGCGCCGACACGCGCCGGATCCTCGCCGACCTCGCGCCGGACCTGATGGTCGTGGTCGCCTATGGCCTGATCCTGTCGCAGAAAGTGCTCGACACGCCGCGCTTCGGCTGCTGGAACGTCCATGCCTCGCTGCTGCCGCGCTGGCGCGGTGCTGCGCCGATCCAGCGCGCCGTGCTTGCTGGCGACACGCACAGCGGGATCTGCCTCATGCAGATGGAGAAGGGCCTGGATACCGGTCCCGTCATCGCGCGCAGCGCAACGCCGCTCGCGGCGCAGGAGACCGGCGGATCGCTGCATGACCGCCTGTCGGCGCTGGGGGCCGATCTGCTGAGGCAACAGCTTTCGGTCCTGGCGGAGACGCGCAGGAAACCGGACAGCGAAGCCCAGTCCGAGGACGGCGTCGAATACGCCCACAAGCTCGACAAGGCGGAGGCTGCGATCGACTGGAACCGCAGTGCCCAGGCCATCGAGCGCCAGGTGCGTGCGTTCGATCCGTGGCCCGTCGCGGAAGCGGACGTCGCCGGCGAGCGCCTGCGCATCTGGTCTGCCTTGGCGCTACCTGGCGTGGCCGAGGCCGCGCCCGGGACGCTGCTGGCCGCCGGTCGCGACGGCATCGACATCGCCACCGCCGACGGCATTGTGCGGGTTCGCGAAATCCAGCGCGCCGGCGGTCGCCGCATGACGGTCCGTGACTACCTCAACGCGCGGCCCGACCTCAAGCGGCCGGCCGCATGAGCGACGTACGCGCACTGGCCGCGCAGGCACTCGACCAGGTCGTCCGCGGCGGCGTGTCGCTGCGCATCGCGTTCGCCCAGGTCGCGCCGCGGCTGGCCGACAGTCGCGATCGCGCGTTCCTGTCGGCGCTGCTGCATGAGGGCGCGCGCTGGTGGCTGCGCTACGACGCGCTGATCGGACGCCTGCTGCAGAAGCCGCTGCACCGGCGCGAACCGGTCGTCCATGCGCTCCTCGTGCTTGGCCTCGTGCAGCTGGCCGTACTGGCCCTGCCCGAATACGCCGCCGTGGCCGGAACCGTCGAGGCTACCCGTGCTCTCAAGCGACCGCAGCTAGCCGGCCTCGTCAACGCGCTGCTGCGCCGTTTCCTGCGCGAGCGCGTGGCGCTCGAGGCTGTCATCGGCAGCGACCGCCTGCTGTTCAGTTCGCATCCGGCCTGGCTGGTGCAGCAGCTCGCGCGCGACTGGCCCGACGACGTGGAGGCGATCCTTGCGGCGAACAACGCGCCCGCTGCACTGGTGCTGCGCGCCAACCGCCGCCGCACCACGCCGGCTGTTCTGGCCGAGCGCCTGCTCGCCGCCGGACATGCAGCCACTGTGCACGGCTGGCTCGCCGATGCCGTGGTGCTGGAGGACAGCACCGACGTGACCCATCTGCCGGGCTATGCCCAGGGCGAGTTCTCGGTCCAGGATGGCGCCGCCCAGCTGATGCCGGATCTGCTGGATCTGCGCGACGGTCTGCGCGTGCTCGACGCCTGCGCGGCTCCGGGCGGCAAGACCGCCCATTGCCTGGAGCGGAATACGCTGGACCTGCTCGCGCTGGATCGCGATTCGCAGCGGCTCACGCAGGCGCGCGACAACCTCACCCGTCTGGGATTGCGCGCGGAGATGAAGACCGGCGACGCCGCCCAGCCGTCGGCCTGGTGGGACCGGCGTCCCTTCGACCGCATCCTGCTCGACGCGCCCTGCAGCGCGACCGGCGTGATCCGGCGCCAGCCCGACATCCGACTGCACCGGCGCTCCGGCGATATCGAACGTTCCGCGGCGGAGCAGTCGCAACTGCTCGATGCGCTCTGGCCGCTGCTGCGCCCGGGCGGGCGCCTGGTCTATGCAACCTGCTCGGTGCTGCCGCGCGAGAACGCCGGGCAGATCGCTGCGTTTCTCGCGCGCACCCCGGATGCGCAGCTCAACCACGACGCCGTGCCGGCGCGCTTCGGCCGCGCCGTCGGCACGGGGCGGCAGAACTTGCCGGGCGTCGACGGCATGGATGGGTTCTTTTATGCCGTTGTGGAAAAAGCCAACTGAGCGGCGCGGCCGCGCGCCGCGATGGTGGCTGCTGGCGCCGCTGCTCGCGATGAGCCTGCAGGCCTGCGCGCCGGGCGCGTCCAGTCTCAAGCTGAGCGGCGCGCATATCGACCAGCATGCCGGCGTCCATGTGCTGGTGCTCGAATGCGACTGGAAACCGAGCAGCGAAATGCTTGATGCGCTCGACCACGGCATTCCGCTGACCCTGCAGCTGGAACTGTCGCGCGAGCGTCACGGCCTGTTCGGCTGGCAGGCGCAGCAGCGCGAGCAGCATCGCCTGGAGTTGCGCTATTTCCCGCTGTCGCGCAATTACCAGCTACGTGACCTCGATCGTGCGACCGTGCGCAGCTTCGGGGTGCGCGCCGCGGCACTCGCTGCGCTGAGCCGCATCGAACTGCCGATCGCCGCCCCCGCGCTGCGCGCGGTCGCCCCCGACCGGCCGCGCCTGCGGATCGCGCTGGACCGCGCCGCGCTGGCGGGCGCGGTGCGCCTGCCGGCCCTCGTCGATGCGGCCTGGCGCCAGGCCGCCGTGGAGCGGACATGGCCCGGTATTCCGGCGGCCTGACCTGGTTCACGCGGCGGCTGCTGCCGGCGCTGGCCGTGCTGGCGCTGCTCGGCTGCGCGCTGCTGCTGGCCGGCGACGCGGCCAGCGGCAGCAACCGTTTCGGCCGCCTGCATCCGTGGATGGTGATCTTCGCGAGCGCGGCGCTGCTCGTGCTCATCGTCGTGATCGTGCTGCGCCTGCTGCGCCTTGTCGCCGATGCGCGGCGCGAGGTACCGGGCGCGCGCCTGACCCGGCGCCTGCTGTTCATGCTGATGCTGCTGGCTGTGCCGCCGGTGCTCGTGGTCTACGGTTTTGCGCTGAACTTCCTCAACGCCACGATCGACGCGTGGTTCAGCGTGCGCCTGGAGCAGTCGCTGGACGACGCGCTGGAAATCGGCCGTCTCTACGTCGACGAGCGCCTGCGCATCAGCCAGGATGCCAGCAGCCGCCTCGCCGCTTCGCTGGAGCCGCGCGATGACGCCGACGTGCAAGCTGGACTCGACGACGCCATCGACGACATCGGCGCGACCCAGCTCACGGTGTTCGGCGACAACGCGACGGTGATTGCGACGGCGAGCTCCGACCCGCGCTTCCTCGATCCGGTCTATCCGGATGCGGCGACACTGATGCGCCTGTCGGGCGGCGGCAGTTATGCGGCGGCCGAGCCGGTCGGCGAGCAGCTCATGCTGCGTGTGCTCGTGCGCAGCAATCTCGCCAGCGGATCGCCACGACTGCTGCAGACCCTGTTCCCGTTGCCGCCGCGACTGCGTCCGCTGACCCAGCGCGTCGAAGCGGCCAGCTTCGATTTCCGCCGCCTCAAGTTCCTGCGCAGTTCGCTCAAGCTCACCTTCAGCCTGGTGCTGACCTTCGTGCTGCTGCTGTCGGTGCTGTTCGCGCTGCTGACCGCATTCGGCGTGGCGCGGCGCCTGGTCGCGCCGATCGGCCGGCTCGCCGCCGCGACCCGCGCGGTCGGTGCGGGCCGCTACGACACGCCACTGCCGGTCGCCAGCCGCGACGAGCTGGGCTTCCTGCTGAACTCCTTCAACCAGATGCAGCGCGAACTCGAACGCGCCGGCGCGCGCGCGCAACGCAGCACCGAAGAGTCCGAAGCACAGCGCGCCTACCTGCGCGCGGTGCTCGAACACCTGTCGACCGGCGTGCTCGGCGTCGATCGCGACGGCGTGCTGCGCACCGCGAATCGCGCCGCCGACACGATTCTCGGCGTCGCGGTGTCGCGCCAGCTCGGCCAGCCCCTCGCGAGCGTGCGCCGCGCCAATCCGGGCCTGTCCGCGCTGATCGATCCGCTGCTGCGTCACCTGCGCGAGAACGCGCGCGAATGGCGCGAGGAAGTCGTCATCGACGACGGTGGCGAACGGCGCGTGCTGCTGCTGCACGGCACCGAACTCGTCGGCGGCGGTACCGAACACGCGGGCTATGTCGCCGTGTTCGACGACCTGACCCTGCTCAACCGGGCCCAGCGCGATGCGGCCTGGGCCGAGGTCGCGCGGCGCCTCGCCCACGAGGTGAAGAATCCGCTGACGCCGATCCAGCTCGCCGCGGAGCGCCTGCGCCGCCGCTTCATCGGACGTCTCGCCGCCGACGATACCGAAGTGCTCGATCGCGCCACGCGCACCATCGTCAATCAGGTCGAGGCGCTCAAGGCGCTGGTCAACGCGTTCGGCGACTACGCGCGCCCGCCGCAGCTGTCGCCGCGGCCGCTGGCGCTGCATGCGCTGATCGGCGAAGTGCTGGATCTCTACGAGAATGACCAGCGCCTGCAGATCAGCCGCCGCTTCGCCGACGAGGAACTGCTCGTGCGCGCCGATACCGGCCGCCTGCGCCAGCTGCTCCACAACCTGCTCAAGAACGCGCTCGAGGCGATCGGCGACCAGGCCAAGCCGCGCATCGAGGTGGCGACCGCGCGGATCGAGGACGGCACGCGCAACTGGGCTGAACTCGTCATCGCCGACAACGGTCCGGGCCTGCCCGAGGGCTTCGGCGAGCGCTGGTACGAACCGTATACAAGCAGCAAGTCGCGCGGCACCGGCCTGGGTCTGGCGGTGGTGAAGAAGATCATGGAAGAACACGGCGGCAGCATCCGCGCGGATAACCGGCCCGAAGGCGGGGCGAGCTTCCGCCTGCGGCTTCCGCTTGACTGAAGACGATGCGAGTGCTTGACGTCGTGCGGAGAATGCCTGTTCTATCGAGGCCGGCCTGCCGGTCCGTTGCCTGATCGGAAATGGAAGAGTAGACATGTCGCAAAATCCCATAACCGCCTTCGACTGGCGCTTCACCCAGCGCCAGGAACTGTGGCTGTTGCTAGGCATCGCGCTCGTCGTGCTCGGTGCCGGGCTCGGCCTGCGCGATCCCTGGCCCGCAGACGAACCGCGCTTCGCCCTGGTCGCCAAGCAGATGGTCGAATCCGGCAACTGGCTGATCCCGCACCGCGGCAGCGAGCTGTATTCGGACAAGCCGCCGCTGTTCATGGCGGCACAGGCTTTCTTCTACACCGTGACCGGCAACTGGCGTGTCGCCTTCCTGCTGCCGTCGCTGCTGGCCGGGCTGGGCATGATCGCCCTGGTCTACGACCTCGGCCGGCGGCTGTGGGATCACCGCGTCGGCGTGTATGCGGCCGCGGCGCTGCTGTGCACGTTCCAGTTCGTCTATCAGGCCAAGCGGGCACAGATCGATCCGACGGTCTGTTTCTTCCTGACCCTCGCGAACTACGGGTTGCTGCGCCACTTCCTGCTCGGACCGGACTGGCGTGCGTACTGGCTGGGCTGCTTCGCCGCGGGGCTGGGCGTGATCACCAAAGGCGTCGGCGTTCTCGCGCTGCTGATGTTCGTGCCGTACCTGTTCGCGCGCTGGCAGGACTGGCCCGGCGTGGCGCGTATCCAGGGCAGCGCCGGACGCTGGCTGCTCGGCATCGTGTTCTTTGTCGCGGCCACGGCGCTGTGGCTGGCTCCGATGCTGTACGCGGTGGCGTCCGAAGCGGGGCCGGAATACAGCGCCTACATGAACGACATCCTGTTCCGCCAGACAGCCGGGCGCTATACCGAGTCCTGGGACCATCACCAGCCGCCCTGGTACTACCTCGGCGTGATCGCGTTCGCCTGGCTGCCGCTCGCACTGGCCCTGCCGTGGGCGGCGCCGCGCTGGTGGCAGGCGCTGAAACAGCGCGATGCCCGCGTGCTGCTGCCGCTCGCCTGGATAGTGCTCGTTGTTATTTTCTTTACTTTTCCCAAAGGAAAGCGCGACGTCTACATCATGCCAGCGCTGCCGCTGCTCGCCCTGCTGACCGGAGCGCAGCTCGAGGCGATAGCGGCGCGGCCGTGGTTCCGCCGCGTCGTGCTCGGCTTCGTCGCCGTGCTGGGGACGGTATTCCTGCTCGTCGGCGCGCTGGCCTGGAGCGGCCATCTGGAGCGCGCCAACCGTCTTGTCGAGCAGCGCGGCCTGGAAGCCGGCGGCCAGATGCTGTGGTTGTTCGTGATCGTCGTCGGTGCCGTCGCACTGCTGTCGGTCGTGCTGCTGCGCGCCCGTCGCAGCCTTCTCGCGCTGGCCTTGACCCTGGCCACGCTGTGGCTGGGCTGGAGTTTCTGGGCCTATCCCGTGCTCAACGATTCAACCTCGGCCGCTGCGGTCATGCGGCGCGCGCGCGAACTCGCGGGCAAGGACGTGGAGCTCGGCCTGGTTGCCTGGAAGGAACAGAATCTGTTGCACGCGGACCAGCCCGTGCGCGACTTCGGCTTCGTCAAGCCTTGGCACCTGCAACTCGCGCAGGCGCAGCGCTGGCAGTCCGAGGTGCCGCAGCAGCGCCGCCTGTTCGTGCTGCGCACCGCGTTCGGTGCTTGCGTCGATGCGGACAAGGCGCAGTACGTCGGCCACGCCAACCGGCGTGAGTGGTACCTGCTCGGCGCCGACGCATTCCGTCCGGGCTGCGACCCGACCGTGCAGAATGCCACCGGTGAAGCTGACATCAACGGGGAATAGCGCCGATTTCGCTATCACGAACACGTTCGAGTGTTCACCTCGACTCGACGGGCGACTATTCTGGGAGCCACGTAGCCAGGGGGACACGTCATGCTCGATACCGTCATACCACGCAAGACGCAGCTCGGTCAGCGCGAGCTGGTCGATCGCCGCCAGAAGATGCATGCGCGGTCGCGTTCGCTGCTGATCGCCGTACACGGCCAGCATTCGGTCGCCGAACTGCGACGCCAGTTCGCCGCACTCGGCGACGTCGGCGGCATCCTCGAAGAGCTCAGCTCGCTGGGACTCATCACGGCCGACGTCCAGGCCGGTGCGGTCGCGCCGGCGGCCGAGTCCGAACTGCCGCCGCTGCAGCTGGCCCGCGCCTTCATCAACGAAACCGCAGTCGCCGCGCTCGGCCTGCGCGCCTTCCTGTTCACGCTGAAACTCGAGCGCTGCTACACCAAGGCTGAACTCAGCGAGCTGCTGCCCGAATACCGCCGGGTGCTGGCCAAGGCCAAGAGCGAGGAGTTCGCCGCGAGCATGGTAGGCCGAGTCGAGCAGATTCTAGCCGGCGCATGACACACGTGTGGAGAAGGGGCTGCAGCCCCTTCTCCCTCGGGCGGTGCAAGCGGAACTGTCCCGCGCTATGGCCCCATTGCTCGCGCGATCGATATCATCGTGCCAGCCGTCGAGCGCTCGCGCGATCCACGCCCTCAGGCGATGCGCTGGCCGCGCTCGAGCAGCCACAGCTTGATGAATTTCTGCCGCACATAGTTGGCCTCGACCCAGGCGTAGATCAGCCCGCGCCAGCCGTCGCGGAAACCGGCGCGCAGCACATAGCCGCGCAGGAATCGCCAGAACGGGTTGAACACGAGATTGGCCAGGCGGGCGCGCCGGCCGCGTGCGTGATCGTGCTCGGCCATGAGCCGGGCGTAGCGCTCCAGCCGCGCCAGCTGGTCGGCGAGCGAGCGATAGGCGCGGTGCTCCAGGTCACCCGCCAGACGCTGCACCGGGCCGTCGACGCTGACGTGTTCGTGGATCTCGCGGTCGCCGCGCCAGCCGCCACGGCGGCGGTCGAACAGGCGCAGCACGCGGTCCGGATAGGCATTGCCGTGGCGCAGGAACTCACCGAAGTATTCGGTCGCCCGCGCGAAACGGAAGCCGGCCGCGGTGGTGAACCCCGCGTCGCGCGCGGCCTCGATCGCGGCGCGTAGTGCCGGCGTCACGCGCTCGTCGGCGTCCAGGCACAGCACCCACTCATGCCGCGCGCTGCGCACGGCGAAATCCTTCTGCCGCCGGTAGCCGTCGAAGGCGCGCGTCAGCACGCGCGCACCGAGCGCCGTCGCGCGTTCGGCCGTGCCATCGGTAGAGCCCGAATCCACGACGACGATGTCGTCGCAGAACGCGAGGGAGGCCAGGCAGGCCTCGATGCGATCGGCTTCGTTGAACGTGATGATGCAGGCCGAAAGGCCGGGACGGGCAGGGGCGGACATGCGCAGAGCGTACCAGCCGGACGTGAGCGCACAAGCGTCTGGCTGGGTTGACGCCACAGCACACTGTGTACCGGCAAGGCACTACACTTCGCCCCGGTTCCAAGCCTGCAACAGCCCATGCCGCCATCGTTGCGTTTTCCTCCGGCTCCACCCCGCTGGCTGGTGCTCTGGTTCGCCGTCGCGCTGTTCGCGATCTTCCAGCACGGCCCCATGCCGCTGTATTCGACGCGGACCCTGGCCGTGGCGTGGGAAATGTGGAGCGAGAACCAGTTCCTCGTGCCGCACGTCAATGGCCACCCCTACAGCCACAAGGTGCCTTTGCTGTTCTGGCTGATCCATGCGGGTTGGGCCGTGAGTGGCGTCAACGACGTCTGGCCGCGGCTGATGCAGGTACTCATCGGCGGCGGCTGGCTGCTGGCCGCGGCCGCGCTGGCGCGTCGGGTGTTTTCGTTGCGGCCGTCGATCGCACGTCTCATGCCCTGGTTTCTGATCGCGCTGGCTTATCCGTTCCTGTTCGGCCTGCAGATCATGTACGAAGTGCTGCTGGCGCTGACCGTGGCGCTGGCGCTGCTCGCGCTCAGCGGCAAGCCGCGCTGGATCTGGTTCGCGCTGGCGCTCGGCGCCGGTCTCATGACCAAGGGGCCGGTGATGCTGCTGCATGTGGCCTTCCCGGTCCTGCTCGGCCCCTGGTGGAGCGAGCACGCGCGCGCCGATCGCAAGGGCTGGTATCTGCGCGGTGGCCTCGCCCTGGCCGGCGGTTCGGCCATGTTGCTGGCCTGGGCGCTGCCGGCCGGCTTCGCCGGCGGCGAGGCCTATCGCAACGAGCTGTTCTTCATGCAGACGGCGGGTCGCGTCGTCGACAGTTTCGATCACGCGCGGCCGTTGTGGTGGTACCTGCCGATGCTTGGTGTGCTGCTGTTCCCGTGGATCGGCTGGCCGCGGCTGTGGCGCGCGGTGGCCACGTTCGCGCGACCTATCGGCGACGGCGAGCGTTTCCTCATCAGCTGGTTGCTGCCGGTCTTCGCCGGGTTCTGCCTGGTGTCGGGCAAGCAGGTCTACTACCTGCTGCCGCTGCTGCCCGGCGTAGCGATGGCGCTGTCCTGCGCCCTGTCCCGGCAGGAGGTGCGCGGCAGCGGCACGGGACGTGTCTGGGGCGCCTGGCCCCTGGCGCTCGCGGCATTCGGTTTCGCGTTCCTGCTCGCCATCCTGCCGGTCTGGCTGGCGGCGGGCGAGCTGCGCTCGCACTGGCTGCACGATGCGGCGCGCTTCAGTCCATGGTTCGCGGTCGGCTTCGCCGCGCTCGGCCTGCTGCTGCTGTTGCCCGGCGAAGGCGAGCGCGAACTGCATCGCATCGCCGGCACGTCGCTGCTCGGCGTCGCGCTGGCGCATGCGCTGTTCGCGCACGCGCTGTTCCACAATTTCAATCTCGAACCGGCGGCGGGCGTGCTCGGCCGAGCCCAGGCCGAGCAGCGGCCTATCGCCAACGTTGGCCAGTACGAAGGCCAGTTCCACTATCTCGCGCGTCTGCGCGGCAGCATTGCCGAAATCGACATCGGCGGGATCGGCGAATGGGCGGCGGCGAATCCGCGCGGCCTGATCGTGCGCTATCCGGCCAAGCTCGATCCGCGCGCGCGCCGCTATGCGCTGCTGATCCAGCCGTTCCGCTCGCGCTGGCTCGAGATCTGGTCTGCGCCGACGCTGGCTGCGATCGAAGCGGGCCAGACCCCGGCCGAACCGGCCCAGCGCACCGCGCTGTATCCGCCGGACTATTGGCGCTACGGCGAGCCGGTCGAGCGCGAAGGCGAATGATCGGAAACCGTAGGCTGGGGTGCGCTCGCGCTTGCCCCAGCCTACGTTCACTGTCGCCCACGTCCCTCGCTCCTAGAGCGCTTCTCAGAGCTGGCGCAGGAACGCGACCAGATCCTTCTTCTCGCCAGCGTCGAGCTTCGTCTCCAGCACGAGATTGAAGAACTCGACCGTATCGTCGAGGGTGAGCAGGCGGTCGTCGTGCAGGTAGGGCGGCGAGTCCTTGATGCCGCGCAGCGGGAAGGTCTTGATCGGCCCGTCCGCGCTCGCCAGGCGGCCGTTGATGTTCTTCTGCTTGAAGAAGCGCTCGACCTGCAGGTTGTGCATCAGGTTGTCGGTGTAGTACGGCGGCGTGTGACAGGTGGAGCATTTGCCTTTGCCGAAAAAGACATCCTGGCCGCGCCGTTCGGCCTCGTTAGCGTTCTTCGGATCGAGCCTGCCGTCCCAAGCGAGTTTCGGCGCGGGCGGGAAGTCGAGCAGCGCTTGGAACTCGGCCATGAAATGCACCTGGCTGCTGCGTTCGAGAATGTTCACGCCCTTCTTCGTCGCCATCACCGGATCGCCGTCGAAATAAGCGGCGCGCTGCTCGAATTCGGTGAAGTCCTCGACCGTCTTGAGCGCGCGCTGCGAACCGAACAGGCGCTGGATGTTGTTGCCGCGCAGGCTCGGCGTGTCGATGCGATGGCGGTGTTCCTGCGGCCGGATGTCGCCGACCAGGTGCGTCGCCGCATTGGTGTGGCCGTTGGCATGGCAGTCGAAGCAGGCGACGCCGAGGCTCGGCCGTTCCGAACGCCGGTCGGCAGTCAGGTTGAACTGCTGCTGCGGGAACGGCACGACGAGCAGGCGCAGTCCTTCGAGCTGCTTGGGATTGAGCACCCCGTTGAACAGCGCGTAGTAGTTGTCCGAGGTGACCAGCTGGCCCTTGGCGACATCGCCGAGGTCGGGCCGCGTGGTCAGATAGATCGGTGCCGGGAACTCGGGCAGCAGGTGATCCGGGAAGTCGAAGTCGAGATCGAAGCGGGTCAGGTCCCGGCGCGCCTGCCTGTTGACTTCGTCGATCTGGAACTGCGGGAACAGCATGCCGCCTTCGCCGTGGTTGGGATGCGGCAGCGGGTAGAAGCCGGCCGGCCAGGCGTCCTTGTTCCTGATTTGCTCGGGCGTCATGCCGCCCAGCGCCTCCCAGCTCGATCCGGGCTTGAGCTTGACGCGCACGCCCTCCTGCACCGGTTTGCCGCGCGACATGGTCACGCCGCTCGCGGCGCGGTCGGCCAGGTCATAGCGTTCCTCCAGCAAGGCCTCATGACGCTGCTGGATCTGTGCCTTCTGTCCCTTCATGCGCGCCATCACGGCGCCGAAGTCCTCCTCGATGACGTTGGCATAGCTGGTAGGTCTGGGTGGGTCGGCAGCGTGCGCGCCGGTGCTGAGGGCGCAGAGCAAGGTCAGGCTGGCTATCGCGGGGAATTGCGTGGACCTGTTCATGGAGCCTCCGGGGTTGGGACTGAGGCGGATTTCCCCCTGAAGCCGCGTCACCGCGGCATGGCGAGCATGGGCCAGTGCGCGCTTGTATACCAGTCAACGAATCCGATGGCCGCGATTGAGCCGGTCAATGCTGCAAAGCCGCAATTTGCCGGGCTTCGGCCGTTGCCGGATGAGTCCGTCGGCACGGCGAACGATCGTGTGCGCGTGCCCGCGCCGCCAGAGAAAGACGCTATGCTGCCGGTCGCTTTTTCGCCACAGGGGCGGGCATGACTTCCGGCCACATTCTCGTCGTCGACGACGAACCCGATATCCGCAGCCTGGTGCAGGACATCCTGCAGGACGAGGGCTACCAGGTCAGCGTGGCCGAGAACGCCGCCACCGCGCGCGAGATGCGCCGCCAGGTGCGCCCCGACGCGATCCTGCTCGACATCTGGATGCCCGACACCGACGGCATCAGTCTGCTCCGCGAATGGTCCGAGCGTGGCAGCCTGAGCTGTCCCGTCATCATGATTTCCGGCCATGGCACGGTCGAGACGGCGGTCGAGGCGACCCGCCTGGGCGCCTACGACTTCGTCGAGAAGCCGCTGTCGCTGGCCAAGCTGCTGCTGACCGTCGAGCGTGCGCTCGAGGCCAGCCGCCTCAAGCGCGAGAACGAAGGCCTCAAGCGGCAGGTGCCGGTGCCGCTGGAACCGGTTGGTTCCTCGCGCGTGATGAATGCCTTGCGCGGCCAGCTCGAGCGCATGGCCGGCCACGATACCTGGCTGCTGCTCAGCGGCGAGGCCGGCAGCGGCAAGGAATCGCTGGCGCGCTGGCTGCACGAGAAAAGCAGCCGTCGCAACGGACCGTTCGTCACCGTCGCGTCCGGCTCGATCGCGCGCGACCACGCCGCGCAGACGCTGTTCGGTGCCGAGGAGAACGGCAGCGTGCAGCTCGGACTGCTCGAACAGGCCAACGCCGGCACCTTGTACCTCGACGAGGTCGCCGAGCTCGATCCGGAGCTGCAGCTGCGCCTGTCCTCGACGCTGGAGCGCCGCGCGCTGATCCGCTGCGGCGGACGCGAGCCGGTCAATCTCGACCTGCGCGTGATCGCGGCGACCGCGCAGGATCTCGACAGCCTGGTTGCAGCCGGGCGCTTCCGCGAGGAGCTCTACTACCAGCTCAAGGTCGTGCCGCTCGCGGTGCCCGCGCTGCGCGAGCGTGTCGAGGACGTGCCGGAGTTGCTGCAGTACTACGCCGACTTTTTTTCCAATCGCGACAAGTTGCCTTATCGCATCTTCCCGGTCGCGGTGCAGAACCGCCTGCGCAACTACACCTGGCCGGGCAACCAGCGCGAGCTGCGCAATCTCGTGCAGCGCCTGCTCATCCTGGGCGCCGCGCCGGAAGTGGAACTGGCCGAGGTCGAGCAGGCGCTCAGCGGCAGCACGCCGGCCCGCACGAGTGCGCGCAGCGACGGATTTGACATCGACTTCGGCCTGTCCCTGCGCGACGCGCGCGAGCAGTTCGAGCGGGCGTACCTGTTGCGCCAGCTGCAGGAAACCGGCGGCAGCGTCGGCAAGCTCGCCAAGCTCGTCGGTATGGAGCGTACGCACCTGTACCGCAAGCTGCGCGATCTGGGAGTCGATGTGAAGGCCGGTTCGCGCGAGGACTAGCAGGCTGTTGAGAAACAGCCTGCTAGCGCGATCCAGAATGGATCGCGCGAGAGTCGATCGCGTAAGCGATTGATTCTCGGAGAACGTGGGCAAGCTCCGCTTGCACCGTTCGATTGAGAAAGGGGCTTCCGCCCCTTTCTCAACAACCTGCTAGGGGCCGGGGGAAGGCATGCGCGACGAGGACGAAACCATTGCCGATTGCGTGGCCGCCGAGCCGGGCGAAGTGCTGCCCGCGCAGATCGGTCCGTACCAGGTGCTGGGCCTGCTGGGCGAAGGCGCGATGGGCCGCGTCTACCGGGCGCGCGAAAGCCAGCCGCCACGCGAAGTCGCGCTCAAGGTCATGCATGCGCTCGGCCGCAACGCGCTGACCCGTTTCCGGCGCGAGGTGGAACTGCTCGCCCAGCTAGAACATCCCGGCATTGCGCGGCTGTATGCAGCCAGCGATGCGGCGTTGGAAGGACAGTCGCCGCCGTGGCTCGCGCTGGAATACGTCCGCGGCCACGACCTGCTGGCGCACGCCAGCGGACGCGAACTCGGCGTTGATGCGCGCCTGCAGCTGCTGGTCGAGATCTGCCGCGCCGTGCACTACGCCCACGGGCGCGGCGTGATCCATCGCGACCTCAAGCCCGGCAACATCCTCGTCGACGCGAACGGGCAGCCCAAGGTGCTCGATTTCGGCATCGCGCGACTCGCCGACGGCCTGCCGCGCGAGGTCACGCAGTTCGGCCAGGTGCTGGGCACCGTGCCGTACATGAGTCCGGAACAACTGTCCGGCAACAGCGCTCAGGTCGACGCGCGCAGCGATGTCTACGCGCTGGGTTGCATCGCCTATGAGTTGATTGGCGGGCGCCTGCCGCATCCGCAGCTGTCGACCTCGACCTTGTTCGAGGCGATCGACATCGTGCGCCACCAGGCGCCCGATCCGCTGGGCCGCGTCAGCGCGGCGGCGCGCGGCGATCTCGACACCGTGGTCATGAAGGCGCTCGCGCAGGAGCCCGACCGGCGCTACAGCTCGGCCGCGGAATTTGCCGCCGACCTGCAGCGCGTGCGCGAGCACCGCCCGGTCGATGCGCGGCCCCCGACGCTGGGCTATCTGCTCGCGCGCTTCGTGCGCCGGCACCGGCTGGCCAGTGCCGCGGCGGCCTTCAGCGTACTCGCGCTGATCGTGGCCAGCATCGTGTCGCTGCGCCTGGCCTGGTCCGAGGCCGCCGCGCGGCGCGAGGCCGAATCGCGCGCGGCCGAGGCCGGCGCGGTCAGCGGCTTTCTCGAACGCATGCTCGTCTCGGCCGATCCCGAGCGCAGCCAGGGCGGCGATCTCACCGTGCGCAGCGTGCTCGATGCGGCGCAGGCGGAACTGCAGCAGGCCGGTCTCGCGCCGCTGGCCGCCGCGCGCGTGAACCTGACGCTGGCGACCAGCCTGCTCAAGCTCGGCGAGACCGCGCGCGCCGAGGCCCTGTTCGCGCAGGCGTGGGCTTCGCTCGACGCGGGCGCGCCGGTCGATCTGCGCGACGCGCTGCAGGTCGGACAGGCGCGCGCCCTGTATGCGCAGCAGAAATACGCCGCGGCGGACGCGTTGCTGGAACCGCTGCTGGTGCGCACCGAACCCTCGGTGCAGACGGCGATCCGCATCGACGCGCGCCTGGCCCAGGCCGAAGGCGTGCTCGCGAAAGGCAAGTCCGAAGCCAGTGAAGCGCTGCTGCGCCCGCTGCTGCGCGACGCGCAGCGCGATCTGGGCGACAGCCATGCGCTGAGCCTGGCCATCAGCCAGAACCTCGGCTCGACCCTGCGCCTGGCCGGTCGCTACGACGAGGCCATCGAACTGTCGCGCGCCTCGCTGGCCGTGCATCTGGCCAAGGTCGGGCCGGATCATCCGCAGACGCTGAACATGCGCAGCCTGCTCGGTGCGCTGTACGAACTGAAGAACGACGACGCCGCCGCCGAAACCGAATTCCGCGAAGTCATCGCCGCGCGCACCCGCGTACTCGGTGCGGGGCATCCCGCGACCGTCAACGCGCAGCAGGCGCTGGCCTCGTTCCTCGTGCGTCGCGGCGAGTCGGAGAAGGGCATCACGCTGATCCACGACGTGATCGAGGCGCGCCGCCTGCGCGGCGAGGACAACACACCCAACAACTTGCTCGCGCGCAACGTGTTGGCTTACGGTCTGGAAGACCTGGGCCGTCTCGCCGAGGCCGAGGCCGAGCTGCGTCGCGTCGTCGCTGCGCAAAGCCGCGACGGCGGTCCGGCCAATGCCGAGGCGATCGGCCCGCGCAACAACCTGGCCATGCTGCTGCTCAAGCAGAAGCGCGCCGCCGATGCGCTGGTGGAATTCGACGCACTGGACAAATGGATGCACGCGAACCTGCCGGCCGGCCATCCGTATTTCGCGATCTTCGCGAGCAACCGCGGCGAATGCCTGCTCCAGCTCGGGCGCTGGGACGAGGCGCGCGGCGTGCTGCAGGGCGCGCATCGTGATCTCACAGCGAAATTCGGCGCCGGCCATGAGCGCACGCGCACTGCGGCCGCCCGTCTCGCGACCGTGCATCGTCATTTCGGCGACGTCGCTGCGGCGACGTCGTTGGAAAGCGCGGGCAAACCATGATCCCGGCGCTGCTGGCGCTGTTCGGCGCGCTGCTGATGTTTCTCGCGGTCAGCTGGGGCCGCGAGCGGCGTGCGCATGCGGCGACGCTCGCGGCGCTGGAACGCGAACGTGGTTCGCGCGAACGCGAGATCGGCGAACAGGCCGCCGCGCAGGAACGCGAACGCATCTACCACGACCTGCACGACGATCTGGGCGCCAAGCTGCTCAGCCTGATCCACGGCGCGACCACGCCGCAGCAGGCCGACCAGGCGCGCGCTGCGCTGCAGGATCTGCGCGATACCGTCAGCCGTTCGCGCGGCACACCGGGCACGCTCGGCGACGTGCTCGCCGATATCCGCAACGAAGCACGGCAGCGCCTCGCCGCGGCACAGATCGAACTCAACTGGAACGAAGCCGGCGAGCTGCCGGATCCGGCGCTGCGCAGCGAGCAGTCGCTGCATCTGCACCGCATCGTGCGCGAGGCGATCAGCAACACCATCCGCCACGCCCACGCCGCGTCGCTGCGCGTGCGGGTCGCCTGTCGCGGCAACGAACTGCTGCTCGAACTCACCGATGACGGCCACCGCGAGATCCGCGACGGCAGCGGCACGCGCGGCATGCGCCAGCGCGCGCATGAGCTCGCCGGTGATATCCGCTGGACCGAAGGCACCGCCGGCGGCACCAAGGTGGTGCTGGTGTTCCCACTGCCGTCCGCGGCAGGATAGGCGCATGGATATACAGCGCGCCCTGGTCGTGGATGACCTCGCCGGCAGCCGGGACTGGCTGGCCCGTGCGCTCGCGCTCGCGTTTCCCGGCGTGGTCGTGCAGCCGGCGTCGACACTGGCCGAGGCGTTCGCGCTGATCGATCCGCCACCGCCGCTGGCCCTGATCGACCTGGGCCTGCCCGACGGCAGTGGTGTGCGCCTGATCGAAGCACTGCGCGCACAGCCCGGCCACACCCTGTGTATCGTCGCCACGGTCTTCGACGACGACGCGCACCTGTTCCCGGCCCTGCGCGCCGGTGCCGACGGCTATGTCCTCAAGGACCAGACACCCGAGGCGCTGGCCGACATCCTCAGCGGCATCGCCGCGGGCCAGCCGCCGTTGTCGCCGTCCATTGCGCGGCGCCTGCTGCGCCACTTCCAGCCCGAGCCGGTAGCGACGACGGCGCAGGAAGCGCTGACCGCGCGCGAAACCGATGTGCTGCGCCTGATCGCGAAAGGCCTGACCGTCGGCGAAGCCGCGACCATGCTCGACCTGTCGCGACATACCGTCGCGGGCTATCTCAAGGCCATCTACCGCAAGCTCAGCGTGAACTCACGCGCCGAGGCCGCGCTGGAAGCGACCCGGCGCGGCCTCGTCGGTCGCTATTGATCCCTCAGGCGCCGCGGCGCCACGCGAGCATGCCGCTGCCGGCCAGCAGCAACGCCATCAGCAGCATGCCGATGTTGCCCAGCGCCGGTACCGGCACGCGCGCCACCGGCGTGCCACCGCCGCCGCCGACCGGCGCGGAACCGAAGCCGTCGACATAGACATAGCCCGCATGCCCGCTCAGCGAGCAGTCCGCACCGATCACGGTCAGCGAGATCTGCTGGCCGACCGCGCTGGCCGGCAGCACCGCGTCGACGTTCTGGAACGGCAGGTACTTCCAACTGCCCGTGCCCGGCTGGAAGGTCACGCCGGGCTGGCCGGAATAGGCAAACTGTTCGAACAGCACGCTGTTGTCGGCAACGTTGCGCACGACCACGTAGAAGTAAGGCTGTTCGTCCGGCGAATGGGCCGGGTCGTCCAGCACCGGCGCGAACGAGAAGCGCAGGTGCGGCAGGCCGTCGGCCGGATCCACGTCCGCTGCGGTCACGGTGTCGGTCTGGGCCAGCGTGGTCAGTCGGGCGCCGGTGTTTTCGTCGTTGATCTTGGCCGTGTACTGGCCGACGCGCGGCAGTGTGATGCCGGGCGCGCGCGGATCGGCGCCTGCGCCGACGACGCTGGCCGGGCCGGGCGCACCCGGCGTGATCTGCACGCTGGCGCCGGTGAACGGCGGTGTGCCGGTCAGGCCGGGATTGCTGCCGCCGCCAACGGTCCAGCCGGTCAGGTTGTTCTGCTCGAAGCCGCCGTTGACGAAAACGGCGTGGCTGGCGCCGGCACAGGCGAGCAGGGAAACGGCGGCGATCAGGCGGATACGGTGGCGCATGACTTCTCCAGGTTTCGCTAAAGCCGCTATCGCGGCTCGAGGGGATGGCACCGCTGTCGCGGCGTGATGACGGAAGGGATTCACTCGATCGCTTGCTGCAGGCTGCTGCCGACGGCGATACGCATGCCGGGCAGCGCCTGCTGCGCGGACGCGAGCACCGCGGCGCGCTCGTTCGGCGGCGCATCGCGCATCAGGTCGAAACCGAAAGCGAACTGCCGCGCGCTGCCGAGTTCGGCACCGCGCAGGCTGCGCGCGATGCAGGGATTGCCGCGGAAGCAGCCCGTCTCGTGCACGCGCAGCACGCGGCTACGCCAGTCCTCGACCTGCGCGGCGCTCGTGCCCGGCGGGAATATGGCGACGTAGTCGAAGCGGGTCGTCGCGCCGATCGCGTTGCCGCTCGCCGCATCTGGCACGCGCATCACCTGCACGACGACGATCAGTGCGGCCAGCACCAGCAGCAGGGCCAGTCCGCGCCAGATCCGGCGCGAAACGCCGCGCGCCGGCCGCCTCGGCGCCAGAGCAGGTTGCAGGTCCATCGGATTTCCCCTGTAGCGGGTCGCGTCGGACAGAGCGACGTGACCGTATGGAGGGGATAGTAAAAATCGGTGACGGAATTCCGTACCCCGCGTTCAGGGGGTATGGCGTTTGCCTCAGCCGCGCCAGTACGGGTTGGGGCTGTCCGGGTCGGGCCGGAACTGGAAACGTTTGTAATGCCACTGGTACTGCTCGAAGGCCAGGTTCACGCAGTCCTCGACACCGCGGTTGAGCGCCGTCACCGCGGTGTGCAGGTCTTCGGACGCGATGCCCGCGGGCGCGGCGCGAAAATGCAGGCGGAAGCCACGCCCCTGCGGCAGCCGTTCGGCGAACGCGAACAGCACTGTCGCGCCGGTGCGCTGGGCCAGGCGCGAAACCAGCACCATGGTCAGCGCCGGCACGCCGAAGAACGGCGCGAATTCGCCGTCGCCCTGCTTGGGCTGCTGGTCGGGCAGGATGCCGACCACGCCGCCCGCCTGCAGGCGCTTGTAGAGGGTGCGCACGCCCGCGCCCTCGGCACGCACCTGTTCGGGCTTGAGTGCGCCGCGGGCCTTGAGCAGCAGCGGTTCCAGCGCCACATGGCGCGGCGGGCGGTAGACGATGGCCAGGTCGGTGCGGCTGCACAGCCAGAAGTTCAGCAGCTCCCAGCAGCCCAGGTGCGGAGCGGCGACGATGAGCCCGCGCTGGGAGGCCAGCGCCTCACGGAACAGTGCTTCACCGTGGACTTCGCGGACCAGCGCCAGCGCCTTTTCCGGCCCGGCGCCCCAGATCCGGGCGATCTCGGTGATCGACTTGCCGGTTTCGAGCAAGGTGCGGCGCGCTGTCCGCTGACGCTCCTGTGCATCGTATTGCGTATGTACCAAGGCAAGGTTGACCTCGGTGTGGTGGCGCACCTTGCCGCCGGACCACCACATGACGTGCCCGAGCAGCGCGCCTAGCCCATGCAGCAGGCGCAGCGGCAGCAGGCCGGCCAGACGCAGCAGGAAATACAGGATGGCGAGAGAAAGGCGCATGCGAACCGCGGATGGTAACGGCCAGATTGACCCGCTGGCCATGCTTGCGCACCATCGCGGCCCCCCGAAATCCGAGGAAGGCGATGATCGCCCTGATCCAGCGCGTCACCGCGGCGCGTGTCGAAGTGGACGGCCTCACGGTCGGTGCCATCGGTCCGGGCCTGCTGGCGCTGGTCGCGGTGCAGCCTGGCGACGGCGAAGCCCAGGTCGCCCGCATGCTGCAGCGTCTGCTGGGCTACCGCGTATTCGCCGACGAGGCCGGACGCATGAACCGGTCGCTGACCGACACGGCGGGCGGCCTGCTGCTGGTCTCCCAGTTCACCCTGGCCGCCGATACGGATTCGGGAATGCGGCCGAGCTTCACCACGGCCGCTGCCCCCGCGCTGGCCGAACAGTGGTTCAACCGCCTGGTCGAACTGGCGCGCAATACCCGGCCAGGGGTGGAAACCGGGCGTTTCGGCGCCCATATGCAGGTCCATCTGGTCAACGACGGTCCTGTCACCTTTCGTCTCGAAGTGCGTTGAAAGGCAGATACACCAGACCACGCTATGCCTGACGAAGTCCGTCCCACCGTGGCGACCTTGACAGGCTTCCTATAATCCACAGTCTTGCCCTCCAGCCGAGCCCCCATGGCCATCGAGAACACCACCCAGGACCAGCAGTCCGACCTCAAGCTCCTCATCGTGAAGGGGCGTGAGCAGGGCTACCTGACCTACGCCGAAGTCAACGACCACCTGCCTGACGATATCGTCGATCCGGAACAGATCGAAGACATCATCGGCATGATCAACGGCATGGGCATCGAGGTGCACGAAACTGCACCCGAAGGCGAAATGCTGCCGCAGGATGCGCCCTCCGCCGTCTCCGACGACGAGACCGCGACCGAGGAAGCGGTCGCCATCCTGGCCGCCGTCGATGCCGAGGTCGGCCGCACCACCGATCCCGTGCGCATGTACATGCGCGAGATGGGCACGGTCGAACTGCTGACCCGCGAAGGCGAAATCGCGATCGCCAAGCGCATCGAGGAAGGCCTCAACGCGGTGCAGACCGCGCTGGCCAGCTTCCCCTGGTCGATCCAGCTGCTGATCGAGGAATACGACCAGCACATCGAAGGCAAGCGCCGCCTGTCCGAAGTCATCGCCGGCTTCGCCGACGTGGAAGAGCCGCCGCCGGCCATCAGCGAGGAAATGCTCGAGGCCGACGACACCGCCGCGCCGGCGGCCGCCGTGGTCAAGGACGACGAGGACGAATCCGGCGACGGCGAGGAAGCCGGTCCCGGCGAAACCGGTCCCGACCCGGTCGAAGTGGCCCGCCGCCTCGACGAACTGCGCCAGTTCTACGCCAAGTTCCAGAAGACCGCGGAGAAATACGGCCTCGTCGACAAGAAAGCCCAGAAGCTGCGCGAGCAGATGGCCGAAGGCTTCCTCAAGCTCAAGCTGCCGGCGATCATGATCGACAGCTTCGTCAAGAAGCTGCGCGATGTCGTCGGCAACATCCGCAACCATGAACGCATCATCATGGATCTGTGCGTCAAGTACGCAAAGATGCCGCGCAAGGACTTCCTGCGCGCGTTCCCGGGCCACGAGATCGATCTGGACTGGACCGAGGAACTGATCCGCAAGAAGCAGAAGTGGTCCTCGGGCGTGCGGGCGCACAAGGACGAGATCGTCGGCGAGCAGGAAAAGCTCGTCGCGATCGAGAAGGGCCTGTTCCTGTCGCTGCCGGACATCAAGGAAATCAACCGCGCCATGTCGATCGGCGAGGCCAAGGCCCGCCGCGCGAAGAAGGAAATGGTCGAGGCCAACCTGCGCCTGGTCATCTCGATTGCGAAAAAGTATACGAATCGCGGCCTGCAGTTCCTGGATCTGATCCAGGAAGGCAACATCGGTCTCATGAAGGCGGTCGACAAGTTCGAATACCGCCGCGGCTACAAGTTCTCCACGTATGCGACGTGGTGGATCCGCCAGGCCATCACGCGTTCGATCGCCGACCAGGCACGCACCATCCGTATCCCGGTGCACATGATCGAGACGATCAACAAG
>NZ_JAVTWC010000126.1:0-27951 GCF_032229445.1 Tahibacter sp. | reverse complement strand
ATCGGTTCCTGTTCACCGGGGAGCAGCTGGATCCGAATACGGGGTTCTATTACCTAAGGGCTAGGTACATGGATCCGGCCAGTGGGCGGTTTACGCAGCAGGATGCGTTTGCTGGCATCGACAAGCGGCCGGCGTCGCTACACAAGTACTTGTACGCCAACGCGGATGCGGTGAATGGGCGCGACCCCAGCGGACACATGACGCTGGGCGAGATTAATTCGGTGATGGGACAGATGATCTCGCGCTCCATTGCGATCACCAATTTTGTTGGAAGAGTGCAAACCGCGGTCGGGACCGTTCAATCGTTGATCGAAGCGCTCAAGATCATGAGCGATCCGTCGGCGATCGCGGAGTTGTCGGGATACCTCGATCCGTCCAATCCGGACTATCAAGGCGTCCTAAGTGCCGAGGCGTTTGAGCTTGCATCGCAAGCGCTGCGACGGAACGCACCGCGTATCGCTCGCAGCGTGGGATTGCACCGAATAAAGACGTTTCTGGACTATGTTCCAAAAAAGGACACCACGGTCGTTTTCTACATGCCGACGCCGATCAGGACGCCAGGGGACTCGCGATTTATTCCTACGGGTGTTCCGATTCCTTTAGCTAATTTCGGGGCACGAAAAGCAGTCCTTGCTGTCGGTGGGAAAGCGACACGTTTCTTTGGTATTGGCTTCGCTAAAGGAACAAAGCCAAGTACCCAACGTCAGATCTTTAGAATGGATTGGGCGAAAGCACCAGGAAGTTCGCACTATCCAGGCGACAATAAAAACGCTGATTACTGGATTGATCCAGGGTTCGAGTTTCATGTACCTCGGGAGCCACAATGAGGGCGACTGTCGTTTTTGATATATATTCTCTTATGATTGATGCTGGCACCAATTTAGTAGTCTCGGTTCCTGACTATAAATTTCTTTCAGGGTGGATCCCTGGGCTTTTAGGAGAGCTGTGTAAAGCGACGCCTATCGCACCCTTTCTTCATCCTGATGAAGATCGAAGTAACAAAGAGCATGTCGAATCAGCTTATTTCCGTATTTCACCCAGTATTTCCGCGATAACATTGGAATCGCTGTCGCGCTTCATGTCGATTCGTCTTTTTGTCTGCGAGCCGCAGCAAGATTTTTTCGAGAAAATGCCGTCAGTTGTCCAGCAAGCTATAGTCAGTCGAGATAACGAATTCGACGAAGACGTCATATTGGCTGCTTCTTCGATGTCGGGCTTTAAGTGGATGGCTCTGCGCGATGGTGACGACGGCGACGCGTACTACTACCTGTTCGAAAATGAATAAGATCTTCATCAGCCACGAGATGACGAAGACTGGGACAACCACTTCTAGGAAATCTCCGACGCCATCGCGAGCACTTCTCCGATGAACTGACGGTTGCCTGGCTGTGCGCTGATGCAGTCCGCCCACACAACAATCCCCGCACTGGCGGGGGTTGTTGTTGAAGCCTTCAGCGTCGCCTGGCCTTGGCCGGTGGAGCCGGCTCGCAGATCATCACAGCCTGGGGGACTATTAAGGTTTAGGTGCGATTACCTCGACTACAGGTCAAAGCCTGCCGTGTTCAATCCTCATGTTCATATTTCCTATCTTAACGTGAGCGTTAATCATGGAATTTCGTAACGCTTTTTCTATACGTAGGGACAAATCACCATGTTCCATTGAAGAGATAACGTTGCCAGTGACCCTGTTGATGCCAACTGGGGTGTGGTCATTTAGGGGGTTCTGGGTGGACTGTGACAAGTGGGACGACTTTGATAGCAGGCGTGCTGGCGATTTCGTAGTTGGTGACGATGGCGTCGTCACAATTTCTTCTGTTGTTGCTGCCAAAGAGCTTTTCAGTATTGCTTCACTTGACTGGGGTGTTGTCAGGTTCTCGTTGGGGGCGGGTGTAGAACCGGTTTTCGTCGCGTCATGCATCGATGGTGCGTACTGGGTTGTTGCCACTGCGGACGACGGTATCTCGGAAGCATTGCATAACTCGTTTCCGACAGAAATTTCAGTAGCTTCGGCTACTGAAGTCGCGTCCTTGGATCGTGAAGTGATCTACGCGAGTGGGTCTACCCATACCGAGTAGAGTGGCGCGAACGAAGACCGGGCGAAGGCCGGGACAACCAGAAGCGCCGGGACAAACCCGGCAGAACGAAGACCGCGAAGACCGGGACAACCAGGCCTCGGAAAACTCCGACTCTCTCGCGAGCACTTCTCCGATTGACTGACGGTTGCCTGGCTCAAGGGCCGCGTGGTGCCGATCGGCGAGCGGGCGATTGCGTGGATGCAGCGATACGTCAACGAGGCGCGGCCCCAGCTTGTCAGCGATCCGGCGCAGACGCGATTGTTCCTCGACGAGCTGGGCCGTCCGCCGTGGCTCAATGCGATCACGCTGCGCGTGCGGAAGCTGCTCGAAGACGCGGGCATCATCAAGCGCGGTGCGTGTCACCTGTTCCGCCACACGATGGCAACTCGGATGCTGGAGAACGGTGCAGAGTAAGCGCCGCCTCAGCGCCGTACTTGCTAAGCGGACGCACCCCAGAGATGGGACCATAGCGAATTCTCGGCGAAGCGCTCTTTCCACCGGAAGAACGGCGGTGAGTTATCGCTTACGCTGCACGTGTGCCGCCCGCCGTTGCTGCGTCGGGCCCTCCTGTGTCGACATAGGGCTCTCTCTTCCAATTGCGAAGCCGCAGATTGCCGATCAAGATGCCGCAGGGGAAGATGAGGTTGTTGGAGCGCTTACCGTCAACCGGCGCGGCCCGTAGCTCAAGGGGTTACTGGTTTTGATCGTTGTGCTTTAGCTATGGGGTGATGCGATGGCGGGCCGGGCCCGCCCTACACTGCCGACCCGGCGGCGTGGCCCGACGCCCAGGCCCACTGGAAGTTGTAGCCGCCCAGCCATCCGGTGACGTCGACGACTTCGCCGATGAAATACAGGCCGGGGACGCGTTTGGATTGCATCGTGGATGACGACAGTTCGTCGGTGTCGACACCACCGAGGGTGACTTCGGCGGTGCGGTAGCCTTCGGTGCCGCTGGCGATCAGTGGCCACCGTTGCAGTTGCGCAGCGATGACGCGCAGTTCGGGATCGTTGAACTGACGCATCGGGCGACTGGTGAACCAGATGTCGCAAAGGCGTTCGGCGAAGCGTTTGGGGAACAGTTCGCCAAGCGTGGTGCGCAATTCCGCAGCCGGGCGTCGGCTGCGCTGTTCCTTGAGAATCTCGAAGGCATCGCCCTGCGGCAGCAGGTCCAGGTGCAAGGAGTCCCCGAGGTTCCAGTACGAGGAAATCTGCAGGATTGACGGACCGCTGACACCGCGATGGGTGATGAGCATGAAATTGCTGAATTCACGGTCATTGCAGTGCGCCGTGATCGGCAGTGCGACGCCGCTGAGGTCGGCCAGACGTTCCTGATGTTTCCCGCTGAGCGTCAGCGGCACCAGGCCGGCCCGGGTCGGCAGCACGGTGTGACCGAACTGGCGCGCGAGTTCGTAGCCGAAGCCGGTCGCACCCATACTGGAAATCGACAGGCCGCCGGTCGCGACGACCAGTGCAGGCGCACGCAATTCACCGAGCGTGGTCCGCACCCGGAAACCATCGTCGATGCGCTCGATGCTTTCGACGCTGCACTGCGTGTCGATGCGCACGCCGGCATCGGTGCATTCGTCCAGCAGCATCTTCACGATCTGCTTCGATGAGTCGTCGCAGAACAGTTGCCCAAGTTCCTTTTCGTGATACGCGATGCCGTGACGCTCGACCAGCTCGATGAAGTGCTGCGGGGTGTAACGCGCCAACGCAGACTTGCAGAAATGCGGGTTGCCGGAGATGAAATTGGCCGCGGTGGTGCCGTTGTTGGTGAAATTGCAGCGCCCGCCGCCTGACATCAGGATTTTCTTGCCGCAGCGGTTGGCGTGCTCGATCACACGCACGCGCCGTCCACGCAGGCCAGCCACTCGCGCGCACATGAGGCCGGCAGCGCCGCCGCCGATGACGATGACATCGGCCGTCGCGGGGGCGGTCGTGGTTGGCGGCATCAAGGAGTGCCCGGTCGGTTGTGCGATCGGCCATTGTAGTCGGCGAGGCAGCTCGCGGCTTGCGCGCAGGGGCCGGCTCTAGGAGCATGGCGACCCCGCCCGCCCCGACACACTCCTAAACCGCCTCATGCTGCGCCTGACCGAACTGAAACTGCCGCTGGACCACCCCGAGACCGACCTGCGGGCGGCCATTGTGCAGCGGCTGGGCATTGCCGATGGCGACATCATCGGATTCACGGTCCACAAGCGCAGCTACGACGCGCGCAAACGCAGCGCCATTACGCTGATCTACACGGTCGATGTCGAACTGCGCGACCCGGTCAACGCGGATATTGCCTCGCGCGGCATCGCCCACGTGGCCCCCAGTCCCGACATGCGCTATCGCTTCGTGACCCACGCACCGTCCACACTGAAATCACGGCCGGTGGTGATCGGTTTCGGGCCCTGCGGCCTTTTTGCGGCGTTGATCCTCGCGCAGATGGGCTTCCGGCCGATCGTGCTGGAGCGCGGCAAGGCGGTGCGCGAGCGCACCCGCGACACCTTTGGCCTGTGGCGCCAGGCGGTGCTCGATCCCGAATCGAATGTACAGTTCGGCGAAGGCGGTGCCGGCACGTTCTCCGACGGCAAGCTCTGGAGCCAGATCAAGGACCCGCGCTTTTACGGCCGCAAGGTGCTGGAAGAGTTCGTGCGGGCCGGAGCGCCGGAAGAAATCATGTACGTGAGCAAGCCGCACATCGGCACGTTCCGGCTGGTGAGCATGATCGAGAAAATGCGTGCCACCATCGAGTCGCTTGGCGGCGAGATCCGCTTCGGTGCGCGGGTGGAGGATGTGCGCATCGTCGACGGACACATGCGGGGTCTGGTGCTGAAAGATGGCGAGGAACTGCAGTGCGAGCACGTGGTGCTGGCGATCGGCCACAGCGCACGCGACACCTTCGAGATGCTCCACAAACGCGGCGTGTATGTCGAAGCCAAGCCGTTCTCGGTCGGCTTCCGCATCGAGCACCCGCAATCGCTGATCGACAACGCGCGTTTTGGCGCCTCGGCCGGGCATCCGTTGCTGGGTGCCGCCGACTATCGCCTCGTCCATCATGCGAAGAACGGGCGCGGCGTCTACAGCTTTTGCATGTGCCCTGGCGGCACCGTGGTCGCGGCCACCTCCGAACCCGGAAATGTCGTCACCAATGGCATGAGCCAGTATTCGCGAAACGAGCGCAATGCCAACGCTGGCTTGGTGGTGGGCATCAGCCCCGCCGACTACCCGGGCGGCCCGCTCGCCGGCATCGCGTTCCAGCGTCAGTGGGAGCGTCAGGCATTCGCGCTTGGCGGCGGCGATTATTGGGCGCCAGGTCAGTTGGTCGGCGATTTCGTGCGCGGCCGCCCATCGAAGCACTTCGGCGACGTGCAGCCCTCGTACACGCCCGGCGTGCGCCTGGGCGACCTCTCCACCGCCCTGCCCGAGTACGCCATCGCCGCCATCCGCGAAGCCATCCCGGCGCTCGATCGCCAGCTCAAGGGATTCGCGATGCACGACGCGGTGCTTACCGGCGTGGAGACGCGCACCTCATCGCCGATCCGCATCACTCGCGGGGCGGACTATCAGAGTCTCAACACCCGCGGCCTGTACCCGGCCGGCGAAGGCGCGAGTTATGCCGGCGGCATCTATTCTGCCGCGATCGACGGCATCGAAGTGGCGCAGGCGCTGGCATTGGCGATGACTGGCGAAGGCTGAGAGCCCTCGACGAAGCGGGTCGCTTGAGACGGCGCCTAATCCGGCCTTCGGGCACCTTCTCGCCGCTTGCGGGGAAAAGGATGGCCGCCTTTGATTTCCCCCAGGCCAAACGCCTATTGATCAGGCCAGATGGCGCGAGCAATTCATTCCAAACTCAATCTGGCCGGCTCGATAGTTGAGGGCACGACCCGAATTTCGATACTGCGGTTCACGCCGGTAGTAATGAGGCAACCATCGGATAACGCGGTCAGGTTGGAATGACTTGAAGCCAACCCGCTGGCCGCCTGGGCCAGCCAATATCGCCACGTTTTATGGCAGATCCAGAAACTGCAGTCTGGCCAGTTCCGCATACAGGCCGCCGTCGGCCATCAGGGACTCGTGCGTTCCTTCGGCGATGATGCGGCCGTGGTCCATGACGATGATGCGGTCGGCCTTGAGTACCGTGGCGAGGCGGTGTGCGATGACCAGGGTCGTGCGGCCGTGCATCAGGGTTTCCAGTGCCTGCTGGACGGCGCGCTCGCTGTGGGCGTCCAGGGCGCTGGTGGCTTCGTCGAGCAGAAGGATCGGCGCATTTTTCAGCAGGGCGCGGGCGATCGCGATGCGCTGCTGCTGTCCGCCGGAGAGGCGGGTGCCGCGCTCGCCGAGTTCGGTATCCAGTTGCCGGGGCAGGGCGGCGATGAAATCAGCGGCGTGCGCAGCGTGCACCGCGGCGTCGAGCTGGGCCTCGCTGGCGTCGAGCCGGCCGTAGCGGATGTTGGTCCGTGCACTGGCGGCAAACAATGTGGGCTGCTGTGGTACCAGTCCGATCACGGCGCGCAACGCCGCTGGATCGAGCGTGCGGATATCGATGCCGTCGATGGTGATGCGCCCGGCCTCGGGATCATGGAAACGCAGCAACAAGGAAAACAGCGTGCTCTTGCCCGCACCGGATGGGCCAACGACTGCCACGGTTTCGCCGGGGCGGATGCACAGGCTGAAGTCGGCGAGCGCCGCTGGGTCCGGTCGCTGTGGATAGCGGAAACTGACGTTCTCGAGGCGTACTTCACCGCGTAGCGGCACCGGCAGGCTCGCGGGATTCGCTGGCGCGACGATGGTGGGAGATTCGGCCAGTAGTTCACTGATGCGGCCCATGCCGCCCGCGGCGCGCCGCAGCTCGCTCCACACTTCGGCGAGCGAGCCGATCGAGCTCCCGCCGATCACTGCGTAGAAGAGGAACTGTCCGAGCGTGCCAGGTGTGATGCGATGCGCGGCGACGTCGTGCGCGCCCAGCCATAGCACGGCGGTGAATCCGCCGAACACCAGGCTGATGCCGAGCCCGATCATGACGGCTTGCGTGCGGATGCGCCGGCCCGCCGCGGTGATGGCGACCTGCAGGGCGGCTACGAAACGGCCGCGTTCATAGGGTTCCTGCGAATGCGCCTGGACCGTACGCACGGCCCCGAGCGTTTCGGCCGCCAGTGAGTTGGCGTCGGCGATGCGATCCTGGTTGGAGCGCGCAATGGAGGCCAGCCGGTTGCCGCCGATGACGATGGGCAGTACGGTCAGCGGTATTCCCAGCAGCGCATAGCTGGCCAGTCGCGGGCTGGTGACGAACAGCATCACGAAACTCCCGAGCACCGTGATCGTGCCGCGAACGGCCGTCGACAGCGTGAAGCCGATGACGACGCGCAGCAGCTCGGAGTCGGCGATCAGGCGTGATACGAGTTCGCTGCTTCGGTTGCGGTCATGGAAGTCCGCGTCCATGCCGATCAGGTGGGCGTAGAGCCGTGCGCGCAGGTCCGCGACGATGCGTTCACCGAGCAGCGAGATGAAGAAGTAGTGCGCTGCGCTCGCCAGTGCGAGCACCAGCGTCACCGCGAGCACGAGCACGAATATGGGGTCGATGTCGCTGGCGCCGGCGGAAAAGCCCTGGTCGATCATCACGCGGAACGTCATCGGCATGCCGAGCGTCGCTGCACTGGCGCAGGCCAGCGCAAGCAGCCAGCCGAGGAACAGTCCCAGGTGTTTGCGTAGCAGTGGCCACAGCGTGCGCAGACTGCCAATCGGGGCGTTGTTGGTCGGTCTGGGCATGGTCGCGAGGAAGGGTTGCCGGAGAGGCCGCGATAGCGCGCGGCATCGGTATTGGCGGCCTCGGCGGACCGGGTACGTTAGTCGCTTTGTGCCGGACGCGCCAGTTTGCGCGTTCACTGAATTGTTCTGTATGGTAGTTATCTCGAAACGACTGATGCCCATTGATAGCGTATTTGTCGAAGCGTCTGCTTGTTGCGGTGCAGCAGGCGATGGCATGGGACCGAAAGCATTCGCGTACGTCACGTACTGCGCGCGCGGATGAGCGGTACACAGGTGACCGGTGCGCAGGGAGCCCCCTGTGGTGTGGACGACGATGCAACTCCATCAACCGTGAGGATTTCTCAATGGAAACCAAGCAGAAGCTGTTTGCATTCAAGCTGGCCGCGAAGGAAGACGCGAAGAAGGAAAGCGCCAAGCCCGACACCCAATGGAAGGGCCGCGACGGTGATTCCGTTGCTGGCTGCACGGATTTCCGCTTCCCGGGCAACCTGCGTTATTCGGATAACGGCATCTATTGCTGACAGTCCGTGGTGAATCGCAAAGAGCCTGAATTCCGGGCTCTTTGCGACCGCCATTTGCCGTATGAGCCTCCGAACCCGACACAATCCTTGATGACCCGATGCATCCTTATCGTCACCGGCCGTGCGGACATCCATGCGGATATCGTCATCGAGCGCATCGCATCCAAAGGACATCGATCGTTTCGCCTGAACCTCGATGAGTTTCCCGCTGCCTTTGCCCTGGATCTGGCGTTCGTCGGCGGGACCTGGCGCGGCACGCTGTGCTACAGCCCCACGGGCGACGAGCTGGCGCTCGCCGAAATCGGTGCGGTATGGACGCGCAAGCAGGCTGAATTCGCTTTCGAAAGTACCGAACTGACGCCGCAGGAGAAAGCCTATGCGACGCAGGAAACGCAACACGTCCTGCTCGGCATCCTGCATTCGCTGGATTGCTGCTGGATGAGCCATCCCGTCGCGGTTCGCGCCGCGCAGTGGAAAGGGGAGCAGCTGCAGCGCGCCGCGCGGATGGGGTTCTCGGTTCCGGATTCGTTGATCGCCAACCGGCCAGAGCCGGTGCATCGCTTCCGTGCCGCCGTCGGTGGCGACATCATCTTCAAGACCTTGGCGTCGTCTTTCCTCGGTGCCGAGAAAGTCGCGCCCGAGGACCGCGTCACCACGGGGCTGGCCACGACCCGGATCACCGAGGAGTACCTCGACCTGCTCGATTCCGTGCGCGAGGTGCCGTGTTTCTTCCAGCGCCATGTGGGCAAACACTACGAACTGCGCGTCACCGTGATCGGCGATCGCGTTTTCGCAGCGAAGATCCATTCGCAGGATGACGATCGCACGCGTACCGACTATCGCGATTTCTCCGTCGGTATCCGCTACGAGGCGGTCACCTTGCCGGCCATGATCGAACAGCGCTGCCGCGATTTCGTGCACAGCTATGGACTGGCCTACGGCGCGCTGGACCTGATCGTGACGCCGGACGGCGACTATGTATTCCTCGAAAACAACCCCGGCGGCCAGTTCCTGTTCGTCGAGCAGCGGGTGCCTGGGTTGCGCATGGTCGACGCGGTTGCCGACTACCTGATCGAAGGGGCGCGCGGTGAGCGATGACGCGCACGCGCTGTATGCCGCGATCCGCGAGCTGGAGGCGAAAGGACAGGCACGGGTCATCGTCTTCGGCGCAACGAGCCTGGAGATCGATCTGCTTCCGCCGCTGTACGAAACCTTGCGCGGCATCGGGCGCGCGGAGCGATTGGACGTCGTGGTTTTCGGCCGCGGCGGCTCGGTGAACGCGGCGCGCCGGATTGCTCTGCTGCTGCACGAGTTCACGGATCGTCTCCGCTTCATCGTGCCGCACTATTGCGAATCGGCGGCGACCTTGATGGTGCTGGCCGCGCAGCAGATAGTGGCCGGCCCGCTGGCGATCTTCTCGCCGACGGATCCCCATCTGACATCGGCTGAAGGCGGGCGCGACGGCAGTCCGTCGGCGCTGTCGTCGCAGGATATCCGGCTGTTCCGGCAGATGAGCCAGGACTGGTTCGGCATGGACGAGGAGCAGACACAGCAGCGTGCGTTGCCGCTGCTGTGCGAGAGCATTTTTCCGACCACGCTGACCTCGCTATACCGCTGCACGCGGGAAGTGCAGAGCATCAGCAACGAGTTGCTGGGCTTGCACATGCCCGACGACGCAGCAGCGCGGCGGTCGAATATCGCCGACACGCTGCTGTTCGATTTCCATTCCCACACGTATGCACTGACGCGGGACGATCTGGCCCGGATCGGACTGCCCGTAGTGCGCGATGCGGATATCGAAGCGGTCGCGTGGGATATTGCCTGTCACCTCCGCGCACGGATCGGCGCCGAATCGCGGCAATCGCTGGAAGGCGACTGGTACGACGCCATGCTCGTGACGCGCGACGGTGGAACGCGGCGGCGCCGGAGTCGCGAAGCCATCGGCTCGGTCTGGGAAACGGTCGAGACCCGTTGATGACGATCGCCAGTCATCTCGGCGAAATCAGCCGCCTTTGGCTGCTCTTTGCCGTGCTCGCGGCAGCGTGCGGAAAATCGTTCGCATTCGGCCGCTTCTGCCGCGATCTCGCGGCTTCGTTTCCCGAACTGGGCAAGGCCGGCGTGCCGGTGGCCGCGTCGATCGTGACGGTCGAATGGCAGCTGGCCGCCCTGTTGCTCAGTGGCGGCACGGCGGCCCGCTACGGCCTCATCGCCACGGCGCTACTGTTCGCTGCGATGACGGCCGTGGTGGCCCTGGCCCTGGCGCAGGACCGGACGGTCGTGTGCCGCTGTTTCGGCACCGCCAGTCATCCCATGTCCGGCTACGATCTGCTGCGCAATGGCCTGCTCGTCGGTGCGGCGGTGGGCGGCGTGCTCGCGCCGCCTTTGGCCGGCATCGATGTGTACTCGCATATTGCCCTGGCCGGCATCGCGCTGATCGCATTCCAGCTCTCCCTCGGCCTGCAGGACATCGTGGCCGTGCTGCGGATCCGGGTCTGATCCGGCGATGGAAGGCACGCTGCCCGGTCTCGTCGTCGCGCTGTTGACCCTCGTGGTTGCATTCATGCTGTTCCTCGTGCTGCGCCTCGCTGCAGTCGTCAGCGCGCAGGAATACTTGCGCTCGCCCGCGGCACTGCCGGTCGGCAGCCTGCTGCCCGAATTTTCCGGACAACGACTCAGCAATGGCGAACGACTGTCCGGTGAGTTCCTGCGAGGGCAGGCGTCGGTGCTGCTGTTCCTGTCGCCGGAGTGCGGCGACTGTCGGCTGCGGGTCGCCGAGCTGTCGGAACTGTATGAGGCGATCGTCCGCTCCGGCGTGCGTCTATGGGTCATCAGCGCACGTTCGCGGAAGCGCATGGCGGCGTTCCTGCACGATTCGCCGCTGCTGGCCCATGTGCTGCTGGTGAAAGCTTCGGTCCGGCACGCGCTGAACCCGCGCAACGCGGCGCCGTTCTACATTTTCGCCGACGATGAGGGTCGCGTGCTCGCCAGCCACTTCATCGGCGACGAGGACTGGCAAAGCTTCGTTGCGCAGATCCGTGAATCCGGGGAAGCGCCGGATCTGGCATAACTGCGAACTGATTCCAGTGGGAAGCAGCCGGTGAGAAATGAAAAGGGCGGCATCGCTGCCGCCCTTTGTGAAGCCCTCGGTCAGTGTGTCCGGGGCACTGCTGGTGCGTCCTTCGCTCCCGCTTCGTCCGTCCGGTCCCCAAGCATGCGCCGGATCGCGACGTAGAAGATCGGCACGAACAGCAGGCCGAGGAAGGTGGCGAAGACCATGCCGCCGATGACGCCGGTGCCGATGGCGTGGCGCGCGTTGGCACCGGCGCCGGAGGAAATCGCGAGCGGCAGCACGCCGAGGATGAAGGCGAACGACGTCATCAGGATGGGGCGCATGCGCAGCTTGCCGGCTTCGATCACCGCGTCACGCAGCGGCGTGCCGTGGCGCTGTGCTTCGACCGCGAATTCGATGATCAGGATCGCGTTCTTGGCGGCCAGTCCTATGATCGTGATCAGGCCGATCTTGAAGTACACGTCGTCGGGCAGCCCGCGCAGCAGCGAGAACACCACCGCGCCGAGTACGCCGAGTGGCACGATCAGCATCACCGATACCGGAACCGACCAGCTTTCGTACAGTGCAGCCAGACAGAGGAATACGACGAGGATGGACAGGCCGAACAGTAGCGGCGCCTGATTGCCCGAGACGACTTCCTGCAGCGACTGGCCGGCCCAGTCGAAGCCGAAGCCCTGCGGCAGATCTTTCTCGATGATCGCCTGCATGGTCTTCATGGCTTCGCCGGAGCTGCGCCCCGGGGCGGGCGAGCCGACAATCTCGACCGCCGAGTAGCCGTTGAAGCGCACGAGCGCGGGCGGCCCCATGATCCACTGCGAATGCACCACGCTCGACAACGGAATCATGTTCGGCGTGCTGGCGGCATTCGCATTGCCGGAAGCGGGCAGGGAACTCGGCAGGAAGAAACGGTTGAACGCTTCCGGGCTCATTCTGAACGGTGCATCGGCCTGCAATACCACGCGCAGCACGCGGCCCTGATAGAAGAAGTCGTTCGCGTAGACCGGCGCGAGCATGAGCTGGATCGCGCTGAACACATCGGTCACGGCAAGGCCCATGGATTGCGCCTGCACACGATCGACATCGATCTTGAGCTGCGGCGAATCCTGCAGCCCATTGGGGCGCACGCCCTGCAGGATGTCCTTCTGCTCGGCTGCCTTGCCGAGCAGCACGTTCTGCGCGCCGACCAGTGCCTCGTGGCCGCCGCCAGCGCGGTCCTGCAGGTACATGTCGAAGCCGCCGAACGCGCCGAGGCCCTGGATCGTCGGCAGGTTCACGACGAAGGCCTGCGCATCCTTGAGACCCGCGAACAATGCGCCGTTGGCCTGCTGGATGAAGGTCATCGCGTTGGTCTCGCGCTCGGACCAGGGCTTGAGGCGGATGAAGGCCATGCCGACGTTGTCGGCCTGGCCGATGAAGCTGAAGCCGCTGATTTGCAGTACCGCTTCGACCGCATCGTTCTTCGACAGGATCTCGTTGACCTGTTCCATCACCTGCGTCGTGCGCTGCAGCGAGGCGCCGGCGGGCAATTGCACGATGGCCAGTGTGTAGCCCTGGTCTTCTTCCGGCACGAAACTGCCGGGCATTCGCGTGTAGAGAAAACCGCACAGCACGACGACGACGGCGAACAGCGCCATCCAGCGACCGGGACGCTTCACCGCGCCGGCGGTCTGGCGCGTATAGGTGCCGAGGATCCGGTCGAAGGTGCGGTTGAACCAGCGGAAGAAGCGGTTCGGTTCCGGATGCGTCGGCTTGAGCAGCGTCGCGCATAGCGCCGGAGTGAACGACAGCGCGAGCAGGGCGGAGAAGCCCATCGCGATCGCGATGGTCAGTGCGAACTGGCGATAGATCGCGCCGACGCTGCCGCCCTGCATGGCGCTGGGAATGAACACGGCGGCCAGCACCACGGTGATCGCGATGACGGCGCTCGTGATCTGGCCCATGGCCTTGCGCGTGGCTTCCTTGGGCTCGAGGTGTTCCTCGCTCATGATGCGTTCGACGTTCTCGATCACGACGATCGCATCGTCCACGACGATGCCGATCGCGAGCACCATCGCGAACAGCGAGAGCTGGTTGATCGTGAAGCCGATGAAGTACATGCCGAGGAAGGTGCCGGCCAGTGCGACCGGGATGACCAGCGTCGGGATCAGCGTCGCGCGCAGGTTCTGCAGGAACACGAGCATCACGATGAAGACCAGCACCACGGCGATGACCAGGGTCTCGACGACTTCGAGAATCGACATGCGCACGAAAGTCGTGCTGTCGTACGGCGTGAACCACGACACGTTCGGTGGGAAACTCGCCTTGAGCTCGTCCATGCGCGTCTTGACCGCTGCGGCCACCTGCAGCGCATTGGCTCCAGGCAGTAGCTGCACGGCGAAGCCGGCGATCGCGTTCTTGCCGTAATACGTGGCGCGGCCGTAGGAGAACGGGCCGAGTTCGACGCGACCCACATCCTTGATCTTGACCGTGGTGCCGTCGGCCGAGGTGCGCAGCACGATGTTCTCGAACTGTTCCGGCGTCGTGAAGCGGCCTTCGGCCATGACGCTGGCGGAAATGCCCTGCTGATCGATGGTCGGGGTGGAGCCGATCGAACCCGAGGCGAACTGCACGTTCTGGCCGCGGATCGCGCTGAGCACGGCGCTGGGTGCGAGGCCAAAGCCCTGCAGCTTGTCCGGGTCCAGCCAGATGCGCATGGCGTATTCGGAACCGAACTGCGTGACGCTGCCGACGCCGGCGATGCGCTGGATCTGGTCGAGGATGCGCGAGGAGATGATGTTGTTGAGCGCGTAGGAATCCTGCGCGCCGTCGTCGGACTTGAGCGCGGCGACCATGAGGAAGCCGGCGTTGGCCTTGGCCACGACGACGCCCTGCTGAGTGACTTCGGACGGCAGGCGCGGCAGCGCGAGCGAGACGCGGTTCTGCGTCTGCACCTGGGCGATGTCGGCGTCGGTGCCGCTGTTGAAAGTCAGGGTGATCGACGCGTTACCGCTGGCGTTGGACGTCGAGCTGAAATACAGCAGGTTGTCGATGCCGTTGAGCTGCTGCTCGATGACCTGGGTCACGGTCTTCTCGACCGTGTCGGCGCTGGCGCCGGCGTAGTTCGTGCTGACCACGACCTGCGGCGGTGCGATCTGCGGATACGATTCGACGCCGAGTTCGAAGATCGTCAGCACGCCGCCGAGGGTGATCAGTATCGCGATCACCCAGGCGAAGATCGGCCGTTCGATGAAAAATTGCGGCACGGGGCGTTCTCCTTACGCTTTGGGCGCGGCAGCCGGCGCGGCGGCGGGCGCCTTGTCCAGCTGTTCCTGCGGCACGGCCTTGGCCGGTTTGTCGGGCTGCGCTTTCTGCAGACCCGAGACGATGACCTGGTCGCCGTCGGCGAGCCCGCTCTTGACCACCCAGTCGGAACCGCGCAGTTCGCCGAGTTCGACGTGCTTGCTCTGCACCTTGCCGTCGGCGCCGACGACGAGCAGAAAGGCGCCCTTCGGATCACGCTGGATCGATTTCTGCGGAACGAGGAAGGCTTTTTCCAGCTCGCCCTGGGTCAGGCGCAGCTTCACGAACATCCCGGGCAGCAGCGTGCGATCGGCGTTCGGAAACGTCGCGCGCAGCGACATCGCGCCGGTGGCCGGATCGACCGCGAGGTCGGAGAAGCTCAGCGTGCCGCTCTGGCCGTAGGCGCTGCCGTCGGGCAGGAACAACTGCACCTCGATCTGGTCGGCGGCGGCGAGCTTGAGCTTGCCGTCCGCCTGGGCGCGACGCAGGTCGGAGACTTCGGCGGCGGACTGGCTGAAGTCGACGTAGATCGGATCGATCTGTTCGACCACGGTCAGTGGCGTGACTTCGCCCTGGCCGACGAGAGCACCCTCGGTCACCAGCGCGCGGCCGGCGCGGCCGGCGATCGGCGCGGTTACGGCGGCATAGCCCAGACTGAGCCGGGCCGCCTCGAGATCGGCCTGTGCCTGGCGCACGCCGGCGGCACTGGTGCGTTGCGTCGCGACGGCGTCGTCGAGATCCTGCCTGGCGATGACACCGCGGGCGGCGAGGTCCTGATAGCGCTTGGCCTTGGCGTCGGCGTTGGTCGCGTTCGCGCGGGCCTGGCCGAGCGCGGCTTCGCGCGCGTTCAGCGCCGCCCGCAGCGGCGCCGGATCGATCTCGAACAGCGGCTGGCCGGCCTTGACGTCGCTGCCTTCGATATACAGGCGGCGCTCGACGATGCCGGGTACGCGGGCGCGGACTTCGGCGGTGCGGGTCGCGGCCAGGCGTCCGACCAGCTCCCGCGTCAGCGGTACCGCGCCGGCCTTGGCGACGATCACGCCGACTTCCGGCGGCGGCGGCGCGGGGGGCGGTTCAGCCTTCTTGCCGCAGGCGGCCAAGCTCAGCAGCAGGGCGGTGAGAAGGAGCAGGCGCAGTGGCTGCGGGCTCATGAGGACGTCCTTGAAGAGGTGGATAGAGGAAACGTAGCGTCGGGCGCGCGATGCGCCCGTAGAAAGGAGTCGATGACGCGGTCGGCCCACTGCTCGCGCTGCTGCGCGGTATCGCGACCTTCCAGGCCGAGGCGGCGGCGGTCGATGTCGAAGCCGACCAACATTCCGAGCAGCATTTCGGCGAGCGCCAGCGGATCGTCATGGCGCAGTTCGCCGCGTTCCATGGCCGCGCCGAGGCACTCGGCCAGCCGCCGCTGGATGGACAGCGCGCCGGCGTTGAACAGCGCTTTGGCTTCTTCGGGGAAACGCGCGATGTCGGTCGTCAGCATGCGCACGGCGGTCACGGTGCGCGGCTGGGCCAGGTGTTCCAGATGTGCGCGGGCAAAGACACGCAGGGCCGCGTCGAGGTCGTCGCAATCGGTCTGCAGGCTGGCGCCGACTGGGCCCAGCAGGTCGCTGACGACGCTGCGGAACAGGCCCTCCTTGCTGCCGAAATGCGCGTAGACGGTCTGCTTGGAGCAACCGGCGCGCTGCGCCACGGCGTCCATGCTGACCGCGTAGCCGAGCTCGAACATCAGTTCGATTGCGGCGTCGCGCATGCGCTGGTGGCGCTTTGAAGTAGTGGTGGTGATGCTGGTCATCGGGAATTTGGACTGTGCCGTCCAGTTCAGAATCGGCGGAAGATAGGCGTTCGTGTCCTCCACGTCGATAGGGTGACGACTAAAGTCGGGGAGGGGTCTTCCGCATCGGGGCGACCCGGCCACGAAAACCGATGCACGACCTGCCAAGCGGCTCCTGCGATTTGCGTTGGCACTGGTACTGGCAATTCGCGCGTAGCGGCACGGCCGCCGGCGGCGTCCGCCGGGCCTGCGGAAAGCGTCGGTGACCCTTCGTTAAACGCCCGTTTTTAAGGCGGTTTTCGGCTGGATTCATATGCCCCACAGGCGTATCCTCCGCGCCTCTTTCACAGTTTCAGGAAGCCCATGTCCGCCAACAGCGAGATCGCGCAGGCGCCGGCCGTCGAGGCCGTGCTGACGGAACTCAAGAGCACGCTGACCGCCGCCCGGCTCAAGGAAGCACAGACGTTCGCGGCGCATCTGCTGCAGCGGGTGACGCTGGAAGACCTGGCCAACCGGCCTGCGGCGCAATGGGCCGCCATGGCGCTGGACCTGCTCGAATTCATCCGCATCCGCAAGAGCGGTGCCGCCTCGGTCCGGGTACTCAATCCCGCGGTCGACGAGCAGGGCTACGAATCCAGCCATACCGTTCTCGAAGTCATCACCGACGATTCACCGTTCCTGGTCGATTCGGTCAGCATCGCGGTCAGCGCGGCGGGGCTGCTCGTGCACGCGATCGTGCATCCGGTCTACCGCATCGAGCGCGATGCCGGCGGTCATGTGCTTTCGCTCAGCGCCGATACCGGCAGCGGCAAGGGCAAGGCAGAGTCGGTGATGCATTTCGAGATCAGCCGCATCGCCGAGGCGGAACAACTCAAGCGTCTGCAGCAGGGCGTGACGCGCGCGTTGAGCGATGTTCGCGCCGCCGTCGCCGACTGGTCGGTGATGCGCGACAAGATGCTGCAGCTGTCGCGCGAACTGCCGCAGCGCAAGCTGCCGGTCGATGCGCTCGGCATCGCCGAAGCGCAGGAATTCCTGAACTTCGTCGCGCATGACCATTTCACGTTCCTCGGCTACCGCGAATATGCGGTCGACAAGGTCAACGGCGTCGACGTGCTGGTGACCGTGCCGAACACCGGCCTGGGCATCCTGCGCCAGGACGACAATGCCGCGCCGCGACCGCTCAACACCCTGGCTGCGCGCGAGTTGCCGCAGTCGGGTTCCACCGACGCGATCATCCTGACCAAGACCAATTCGCGAGCGACGGTGCACCGTCCGGGCTACATGGACTACATCAGCGTGCTCGGCTTCAACGACGCCGGTGTGCCGGTGACCGAGCAGCGCTTCCTCGGGCTGTTCACCTCCGGTGCCTACATGCGCCGTCCGCAGGACGTGCCGCTGATCCGGCAGAAAGTGGAATCGGTCTCCACGCGCTCGGGCATCAAGCGCGAATCGCATTCGGGCAAGGCGCTGCGTCACATTCTCGATACGCTGCCGCGCGACGAGCTGTTCCAGGCCACCGAGGAAGAACTGTTCGGTACGGCGATGGGCATCCTGCAACTGCAGGAACGCACCCGCTCGCGCCTGTTCGTGCGTCGCGACAAGTACGGCCGCTTCTTCTCCTGCCTGGTCTTCATCCCGCGCGACCGCTTCGACAACGCCACGCGCGAGCGCATCGAAACCATGCTCAAGCGCGAGCTGCAAGGCGATCGGGTGGACTCGACCGTCCAGGTCGGCGAATCCGCACTGGCGCGCCTGCACCTGATCATCCGGCCCAAGCCCGGCGAACGCGCCAGCTATGACGTGGCCGAGATCGAGCGCAAGCTGACCCAGATCGTGCGCAACTGGTCGGACGAACTGCGTGACGCGCTGGTGCTCAAGCACGGCGAGGAAAAGGGCCTCAAGCTCGCCAACCGCTACGGCAAGGCGCTGCCGGCCAGCTATATCGAGGAAATCACGCCGCATCTCGCGGTCGCCGACGTGGAAGCCGCGGCCGCGCTGAAGACGCCCGACGACATCCGCCTGTCGCTGTACCGTTCGCCGAAGAAGACGGGCGGCCTGCGCTTCAAGCTGTTCCGCTACGGCATGCCGATCACGCTGTCCGACGCGCTGCCGATGCTCGAGAACATGGGTCTGAAGATCCTGTCCGAGCATCCCTACGAGATGGATCTCGGCGAATCGACGATCTCGATCCAGGACTTCGACGTACTGCCGGCAATGGCCTGCGAGTTCGACATCGACGAAGTGCGCGAGGCGTTCCAGAACGCGTTCGAACGCATCTGGCGCGGCCATGCCGAGAACGACGCGTTCAACAAGCTCATCCTCGGCGCGCAGATGGACTGGCGCCAGGTCTCCGTGCTGCGCGGCTATTGCAAGTACCTGCTGCAGACCGGCGTTGCGTTCTCGCAGGCGTACATGGAGGCGACGATCAATCAGTATCCGGCCATCGCCGGGCTGCTCGTCGAACTGTTCGAAACCAAGTTCGATCCGGCGCGCGACAGCGCGGGGCCGGCCGCAGTCGAGCAGGCGCGCGCGCGCCTGGCCAAGGAGATCGACGCGCTGGTGCCCGCCGACGTGCGCTCCAGCAGCGCGCTGGTGTTCGAGGCGCTGTACGCCGCGCGTGGCGAATCGCGCGAAGTCCAGGCCGACGCCATCATCGCCGCGATCCGCGTGCTGCTGGATCGCGTCGCGAGCCTCGACGAGGACCGCATCCTGCGCAGTTTCCTCGGCGTTATCCGCGCGACCCTGCGCACGAGCTATTACCAGCTCGACGGCCACAAGCCGAAGGACTACATCAGCTTCAAGTTCGACCCGGCGCAGGTGCCCGACCTGCCCAAGCCAAAACCCTATCGCGAGATCTTCGTCTACTCGCCGCGTGTCGAAGGCGTGCACCTGCGCTTCGGCCCGGTCGCCCGCGGTGGTCTGCGCTGGTCGGACCGGCGCGAGGACTTCCGCACCGAAGTGCTGGGCCTGGTCAAAGCACAGATGGTCAAGAACACGGTCATCGTGCCGGTCGGCTCCAAGGGCGGCTTCTTCGTCAAGCGTCCGCCGGTCGGCGGCGACCGCGACGCGCAGCTGGCCGAAGGCATCGCCTGCTACCGTATGTTCATCAATGGACTTCTGGACATTACCGACAATATCGTCGACGGGGAGATCGTCAATCCGCGCAATGTGGTGCGCCACGACGCGAACGATCCCTACCTCGTCGTCGCCGCGGACAAGGGTACGGCCACCTTCTCCGACATCGCCAATTCGATCTCCGCCGACCACGGCTTCTGGCTCGGCGACGCGTTCGCCTCCGGCGGCTCGGTCGGCTACGACCACAAGGGCATGGGCATCACCGCCAAGGGCGGCTGGGAGTCGGTCAAGCGCCATTTCCGTGCGCTGGGCCGCGACTGCCAGAGCCAGGATTTCACCTGCGTCGGCGTCGGCGACATGTCCGGCGACGTGTTCGGCAACGGCATGCTGCTGTCCAGGCACATCCGCCTGCTCGCCGCGTTCGATCACCGCCACATCTTCCTCGACCCGAACCCGGACTCGGCGATCTCGTTCAGGGAACGCACGCGCATGTTCACGCTGCCGCGCTCGTCCTGGGCCGACTACGATGCGGCCCTGATCTCCAAGGGTGGCGGCATCTTCCCGCGCGGCGCCAAGACGATTCCGGTGTCGCCCGAAGTGCGCGCCGCGCTGGGCATCGAGGAGAACGTCGATCAGCTTTCGCCGAACGATCTCATGCGCGCGATCCTCAAGGCACCGGTCGACCTGCTCTGGAACGGCGGCATCGGCACCTACGTCAAGGCCGAGGCCGAGACCAATGCCGACGCCGGCGATCGCGCCAACAATGCAATCCGCATCAACGGCAAGGAGTTGCGCTGCAAGCTCGTGGGTGAAGGCGGCAACCTCGGCATGACCCAGCGCGGCCGTATCGAGGCGTCCCTCAACGGCGTGCTGATGAACACCGACTTCATCGACAACTCCGCTGGCGTGGACACTTCCGACCACGAGGTCAACATCAAGATCCTGCTCGGCGACGCGGTGCATCGCGAAGAGCTCACGCTCGAGGCGCGCAATGTATTGCTCGCGGACATGACCGACGAGGTCGAGCGCCTGGTGCTGATGGACAACTACCGGCAGAACCAGGCGATCAGCGTGATGGAGCGCATGTCGGTCAGCCGCCTCGGCGCCAAGCAGCATTTCGTGCGCACGCTGGAAGCGCAGGGCCTGCTCGATCGCCAGATCGAGTTCCTGCCGTCCGATGCGGAATTCGCCGAGCGCAAGGCACGTGGCATTGGCCTGACGCGCCCGGAACTGTCGATCCTGCTGTCGTACTCCAAGATCGTGCTGTTCCAGCAGCTGCTCGAATCCGACGTGCCGGAAGACGCCTACCTGTCGCGCGAGCTCAAGCGCTACTTCCCGGGGCCACTGCAGGAAAAGTATTCGGCGCATATGGAGCGCCACCGCCTCAAGCGCGAAATCATCGCGACCGCGGTGACCAACTCGATGATCAACCGCATGGGCGCGACCTTCGTGCTGCGCATGCAGGAAGACACCGGCCAGGCGCCTGCACCGGTCGCCAAGGCCTATAGCATCGCGCGCGAAGTGCTCGATGCACGCGACATGTGGGCGGCGATCGAGGCACTCGATGGCAAGGTCAACGGCAACGCGCAGATCGACGCGCTGCTGGTGATCTGGCAGCTGCTGCGCAACATGACGCGCTGGCTGCTCAACCAGCCGGGCGAATCGCTGGACATCGCCAAGGCCGTGACGCGCTATCACCCAGGCATGCTGCAGCTCAAGCAGTCGCTCGTCGAGGTGCTGTCGCCGACCGAGCGCACGGCGTTCGACCTGGCGCGCGAACGCTGGCTGACGCAGGGCTTCCCGAATGAACTCGCCGAACAGCTCGCCGGCGTCCCGGCGCTCGTATCGTCGTTCGACATCATCGACACCGCGCAGGACCACGCACTCGAAGTGGCCCAGGTCGCGCAGGTGCATTTCGCACTCGGCGAAGCGCTGCACCTGAAGTGGCTCATGTCCAAAGTGGAAGAGTTGCCGGTGGAAACGCGCTGGCATGCGCATGCACGCGGCGCGCTGCGCGACGAGCTCTACCAGCAGCACCGCGCGCTCGCCGCGCAGGTGATCAAGGGCAACGAGGGCAGCGGCGTCGAACGCGTCGAACGCTGGCTCAATCGCGACGATGCTTCCCTGCGGTTCACCCTCGGGATGTTCGCCGACATGCGCAGCCAGCTCGTGACCGACTATCCCATCGTCTCGGTCGCGGTGCGTCGCCTGGCTCAGCTGGTGCAGGCTGGAGCGCGTTGAGGACAGGAAAGAGCACAGAGGAGTGAGAAACGAGTGGAAGCGGCGGCGTGCGCTTGCCGTCAATCGTTCCTCACTTCTCTATCGCTGAGTGCTGGAAAACAGGGGAGGGAGAAACGAGTGGAAGCGGCGGCGCGCACTTGCTGTCACTCGTTCCTCGCTTCTCCTCACTGGCTCAGCGCCATTGCGGTTGGCTCCAACCTCCGGCACCCTGCGCGCATCCCCCCGCATCGAGTCGCCTGCGATGAGCCAACGCGTGCATTTCGTCGCCAGCAAGACCGTCGAAGCGCAGGCTGCGTTGACGCTGCTGCGCGAACGGTACGGCGACGAGGGCATCGAGACGGCGGATGTCGTCGTCGCGCTCGGCGGCGACGGCTTCATGTTGCAGACACTGCATCGGTACACCGCGCGAGGCCTGCCGGTCTACGGCATGAAGCTGGGCACCGTCGGATTCCTCATGAACCAGTATCACGTCGATGCGCTCGACCAGCGCATCGCACGGGCGCAGCCGACGGTGCTGCGCCCGCTCGTGATGGACGTGCAGACCGAGTCCGGTTCCAGCGTCACGGCGACCGCGTTCAACGAAGTCTCGCTGCTGCGCCAGACCAAGCAGGCCGCGCACGTGCGCGTGTCGTTGAACGGCGCGGTCAAGCTCGAGGAACTGGTCTGTGACGGTATCCTGCTGTCGACGCCCGCGGGTTCGACGGCCTACAACCTGTCCGCGCACGGACCGATCCTGCCGCTGGGGTCGAGCGTGCTCGCGATGACGCCGATAAGCCCGTTCCGCCCGCGCCGCTGGCGCGGTGCGATCCTGCCCTCGGCAACCGAAGTGCGTTTCGAAGTGCTCGACCACTACAAGCGGCCCGTCAGTGCAACCGCCGACTCCTACGAAGTTCGCGACATCGTTGAAGTGACCGTCTACGAATCGCGCGAACGTGTCATGAACCTGCTGTTCGACCCCGAGCACAACCTCGAGGACCGGATTCTCAACGAGCAGTTCGAGGTGTAGCAGCTCGTCGAAACCGCGGAATAACCGCTTTCGCGATCGAACGACGCAAGCGGAGCCCGCCGGCGCTATTCCGCGTGCCGAGGCCCTCCGTCACCGGACCCATCCGCACGGCGGATGTCCAAGCCACGCGCCGACGATGCGAACAGACGTTCGATCGCGTTCGCTACACCAAAGTCGTGCGCTGGTACTCGTCAGATCGTTTGCGCGGATTGCGCGTTCGGCGCTATCGTCGAACGGCTGGGCGCGGCCGTTTGCAGGGAAGCAGATGTCGCGTCGGAGCTCAGCGGCCACTCTTTGGGGGAATTCACCGATGCGTTCGATCAACCTGCGTTCGTTGTCCATTCAAATCGCGCTCGCCCTGGCGGCATCCTGCACCGCCGTAGCCAGCCAGGCTGCCCAGGTCGATGCCGTGCTCAGGACCGAGGCGGCCCGCTCCGGTAGCGCCGATACGCTGATCGTCCTGCAGGCCAAGGCACCGAAGTCGCTGCTGCGCACCGATGGCAATTATCTCGAACGCCGTCGCGCCCTCGTCGACATGCTGCGCGCGACCGCCGACGTGACCCAGGCGGACCTGCGGCGCTGGCTCGATGCGGAAGGCGTCGCCTATCGGCCGTTCTGGATCACCAATTCCATCCAGGCGCGCCTGACCGCGGCGCAGATCGAGGCGCTTGCCGCGCGCGACGACGTCGAAGCCATCGCGTCGAATGCGACGATCGCGCTGCATCTGCCGGACGCTGAAACTCAGGCCGCCCAGCCGTTGCCGATGGCTCCCAGTGCGATCGAGTGGGGCGTCAACAAGATCAAGGCGCCGCAGGTCTGGGCGCAGGGGATCAACGGCGCCGGCGTCGTTGTCGCCGGCCAGGACACTGGCATCCGCTGGACGCACAACGCGATCAAGGCCAAGTACCGCGGCTGGGACGCAGGCACCCAGGTCGCCGACCACAACTACAACTGGCATGACGCCATCCATGCAGCCAACGGCAGCTGCGCCGCTGATTCGCCGACACCGTGCGACGACAACGGACATGGCTCGCACACGGTCGGAACCATGCTGGGTGACGACGGCACGACCAACCAGGTCGGCGTCGCGCCCGGTGCGAAGTGGATCGGCTGCCGCAACATGAATGCCGGCGCCGGCACGCCGGCGACCTACAACGAATGCGCGCAGTGGTTCCTCGCACCGACCGATCTGACCGGCGCGAATCCGGACCCGGACAAGGCGCCCGACGTGATCGGCAATTCCTGGGGTTGCCCACCTTCCGAAGGCTGTACCGCGATCGCCGGCACCGAAGTCCGCGCCGCCATCGAGAACCTGATATCCGGTGGCATCGTGTTCGTCGCGGCCGCCGGTAATGACGGTTCCGCCTGCAGCACGATCGGCGATGCGCCGGGTACGCTGGACAACGTGTTCACGATCGGTTCGACCACTTCGACCGACACCATCTCCGGCTTCTCCGGTCGCGGTCCGGTCGCCGCGGGCGCGGGTACCGGCACCGTCAACAAGCCCGACGTCGTTGCGCCGGGCTCGAGCGTGCGCTCGATCACGCGCAGCAGCGACACGGCCTATTCGACGCTGAGCGGCACCAGCATGGCCACACCGCACGTCGCCGGCGCGGTTGCGCTGCTGATGCAGGCCAATCCGGGCCTCAAGGGCAACCCGGCCGCCGTGGCCGACATCCTCCGCTCGACTGCAGTACCGCTGACCAGCAGCACGCAGGTCTGCGGCGGCATTCCGGCCACGACCTTCCCGAATCCGGTGCAAGGCTATGGCCAGATCGACATGGTCGCCGCCATCGCTCGTGCTTCCGATAACCTGTTCAGCGACGACTTCGACGCGCCGGCGCGCTGAACGTGACACGACAAAGGGGCCGCGAGGCCCCTTTGTCGATTTTGCGGCATGGCATGAGTTGAACGATGCGCGCAGCGATACACTGCGCGCATGCCCGACAACGATCTGCCGCCCGTCACCGACACCGTCGACGACAAGTTCGTCGTCGCGATTTCCTCGCGCGCCCTGTTCGATCTCGGCGAAAGCCATGCGCTGTTCGAGAGCGACGGCCTCGACGCGTATCGCAGCTACCAGATGCAGCACGAGGACGACCTGCTCGCGCCTGGCATCGCGTTTCCGCTGGTGCAGAAGCTATTGCGGCTGAACCAGGCCGGCAACGGCGCGCCCCGCGTCGAGGTGATACTGCTGTCGCGCAACTCGGCCGACACGGGCTTGCGCATCTTCAACGCGATCGAGCATTACGGCCTGGCGATCGAGCGCGCCGCGTTCACGAACGGCGCGCCGACGCACGCCTATGTGCAGCCGTTCGCGGCCGACGTGTTCCTCTCGGCGCATCCGGAGGATGTCGCGCATGCGCTGGCCGCCGGCGTCGCCGCCGCGACCATCCTGCCGTCGAAGGCGCCGACTAGCGCCTCGGAACAATTGCGCATCGCATTCGACGGCGACGCCGTGCTGTTCGGCGACGAGTCCGAACGCGTGTCGCAGGAGCAGGGCCTCGATGCGTTTCATCGCCACGAAACCGAGCATGCCGCGAATCCGCTGCCCGGCGGGCCGTTCCGCGGTTTTCTCGACGCCTTGCATCGCATACAGAGCGCGTTCCCGCTCGAGCACTCGCCGATCCGCACTGCGCTGGTCACCGCGCGTTCGGCGCCGGCGCACAAGCGCGTGATCCTGACCCTGCGCGCCTGGGGCGTTCGCATCGACGAGGCGCTGTTTCTCGGTGGCCGCGACAAGGGACCATTCCTCGAAGCCTTCGGCGCCGACATTTTCTTCGACGATTCGCGCAGCAATGTCGAATCGGCGCGGCGCCACGTCGCGACCGGGCATGTGCCGCACGGCGTGTCGAACGAGCCGCGGCGCTGATGCGAAGGGCGATCGCGCTGATCGCCGGCATCGTTGTGTTTGCGGCTGCGTGGTACGCCGCTCGTCCGTCACCGGCGACACCTTCCGCCTCCGCTGACGACACCGCACCGCCGGCCGCGGCGCACGTCCGTCCGTCGTTGTCGGCACCGCAGTCGCCGGAGGATGCGCCCGCGATCAGCGCTGCGGCGTCCCGTCGGCCGGAAGGGGCGCCGCAGCAACCGCAGACTGCGGTCGATTTTGCGCAGCGGCGTGCTGGACTCGAGCGGCGTGCGAACCAGGGCGACATGGCTGCCGCGGCGGAACTCGGCGAGTTGTTGGCCCAGTGCGAGTATTACTCGCCGATGACGCCGGAACAGATCGAGGACACGGTCGTCAGCGGCATGGCCGCCGATGTGGAACCGCCGCGCCTCGGTGGTCAGCCCGTGTCACCGGAGTTGCTGATGCTGTTGATGCAGGAAGGCTACGCGGAACTCGACCGCCGCTGCGTCGGCACGCAGAACGCGATCACCACCGCGGATTTTCCGGCCGCGCTGGAATGGCTGCGGCGCGCGGCCGAAGCCGGCGATGCCGGTGCGATGGTCGGTTATGCGATGTATTCCGCACAGGATGCGAGCCTGACACCGGAATCGGACGATCCTAACCTTGCGCGCGAGGCGCAGTCGCGCCGGCAGCGTGCAGCCGACTACCTTGACCGCGCCGTGCGTGCCGGCGAAGTGCGCGCGCTGCAGGTTCGTGCGGACGCCTACGCGAACGGCACGCTGAAGCCCCGCGACGACATCGCCGCCTATGCCGACATGCACGCACTGGCGCGAACGGAACACGGCCGCGCATGGCCGCCGCGGCTCATCGAGCTTTACCTGCAGGCAATGGCCGCGCCGCTCGATGCGGCGCAGCTCGCCCAGGCACAGGCGCGCGGCGACGCAGTCTGGCGCGAATGCTGCGCGTCGGGGTTGCGCTGAGGCCGCCGCGTCGCCGGTTGTCCGTCTGCGCGGGCAATGCGACCATCGCGCGCTGTTGCGCGAGGATCTTACGATGAGCATCGCCGATTTCATCCACGTCACCGAAGTCGACCAGGGGCCGCCGTTCGCCGACGGTCTGTTCCAGCGCAACTACAAGGTGCCGGCTCCGGATTTTCCGCACCATGTGGTCGCCTTCTGGAAGCGCGACGACGGCAGCTTCGTGCCGGTGAGCTATGTGCATTTCACTGACTGCGCCGACATCTTCCTGGCCGGCGGCGCGACGACGGACGGTGATCTGCTGCGCGGCATGAGTGAGTCGCAGCGCGCGGCGCTCAAGGAGTACGGCGGCCTGATGCTCGCGACGCTGCGCTACGGTTTCGAGCGCTGGGGTCCGCAATGCGAAGCCATTTTCACGTGCTGCGGCGATGCGCGCGCGCTGCAGACCACGCCCAAGCTCGGCTTCGGCGAGACCGGCATCGAATACCTGCTCGCGTACTGGACGCGCGAACCCAGCCCGCGGCGCCGGCGCGAACTGATCGCCAAGGCCAGGAGCTTCATGCCGTTCTGAGTGCACGCCGCGCGAGTTCAGCGCCCGCGCGATTTCAATCCATCGATTCCGAACGAGGTTCCGCATGCTCAGCGGCGAACATTTCGACCCCCGTGAAATCCTGCCGCCGACGCTGCAGGATTTCATCACCATCAGCGAGATCGACCACGCCGGCTTTCTCGTTGCCGACCTGTTCCGGCGCAAGTTCGGCCATCCGCCGCCGGACATCCCGCGCCATCTCGTCGGCTTCTACCGCGCACCCGGCGGAAGCCTGCATCTGGCGGGCTTCTCGCACATGATGCCGTTCGGCGACGTCTACCTGTCCGGCGGCTCGTGCTCCGACGGCGACACCATGCGCCTGATGCTGCCGGAACACCGCGACGCACTGCGCGCAGCCGGCGGCTTGTGGTTCTACTTGTTGAAATATGCCTTTCGCAAATATGCGGCCTGCTGTGACGCGTTCTTCGGCCATTGCGGCGATGCGCGTGCGCTGGAGGTCGCGCTGGCCGCCGGCTTCATCCAGACCGAACACGAGCACGTCATCGTCAACTGGCACAAGCCGTTGCACGACAACCACAAGCGCGCGCTGGTCGCGAAGGTGCACGCGCTCGGCGCATTCTGATCCATCCGGAAGGCGGCGAGACCGTGGTGCATGCGGGCAGGGGAGAGATTAGCAGGCTGTTGAGAAACAGCCTGCTAGCGCGATCCAGAATGGATCGCTCGAGAGTCGATCGCGCAAGCGATTGATTCTCGGAGAACGTGGGCAAGCTCCGCTTGCACC